>JAUVDN010000074.1 GCA_030595325.1 Gammaproteobacteria bacterium
TAATAGTACATTGGCATTAAAGTTTACCTATACCTTTAGGTATAAATCTAGCGTGCCTGTTGATACAGAGAAAGAAGACACGGAGACAGCAGTGACATTAGTGTATAGTTTCTAAAATAATAAACAGAACCCTAATAAAAAGCACTCATATAGAGTGCTTTTTTATTGTATGCATATTGTGTGTTTCTGATTCAGTTTCTAAATTAGCTTCTAAGTTAGATTTTATAACTATTTCTAAAATTTATTCTAAAAGCGAAAAGCTAAACCGGCGGTCACTTCGGCCTGAGTAAATAAACTGCCATTAACTGATAGCGAGCAGCCGCCATTACAAAATAATGCGCTGTTACTATTGAAAAGCGTGGCAAGTATGCGCGACTCTAATCGTAAAGAAATTCTCTCCGAGATAGGCCATTTCAGGCCAATGCCAAGACTGAAAGATGCGCGAAGATCTGATTGCAGCCCTGAGATGTCGGGGCTTAGATAAGTGAAGCCAAAACCGCCACTAACAAAAGTTTTTAATTTTTTGTCTTCAGAGATAGGTGTTGTACCACCGATATGTAAATAGTCGATAGTTAGTGGGATATCTACACTGCTAGCGGTTGCAGGTAATGTTACATCAACAGAATTTAATCTTGATGATTGGTGACTGTAATAAACTTCGATGACTTTTCCTAAGTCTGAAGGGAACCCTAAAATCAGGCCATAGCTTTCGGAGCTGACGATGGTGTGTCTCTTGTTGGTGTCGAGATCAATAAATTCGCCACCACCACGATAGCCAAGTAATGGTGTTATTTCAACTGCCTGACTGTTAAAGCTTGTTAGCGTAAGTACGATGAATAATAATTTAACGTGTGATTTCATAATTTTTATTTTTTATAGTTTAGTTGTTATTTTTTCAGCTGCATCAATAGCTTTTTGTTTTGCAGTTTCAATCGTTATGTCACGTGCCAGAGCAACACCCATACGTCGTTGGCCTTTTACTTCCGGTTTTCCAAATAAACGTATCTGGGTGTCAGGTTGTTGTAGTGCGGCGCTGATGTTATTAAAAGTTACTTGATTAGATTCGCCATTAACAAGGATGACGCTGCTGGCACTTGGACCATGAAAATTTATATCGGGTATGGGTAGGTCAAGTATGGCTCTTGCGTGTAATGCAAATTGTGACAGGTCTTGAGAAATCATGGTGACCATGCCGGTATCGTGTGGCCGTGGTGAGACTTCGCTAAAGATAACGTCATCGCCTTTAATAAATAGCTCGACACCAAATATACCTCTGCCACCGAGCGCATCAGTTATCTTTGTAGCGATGAGACGTGATTCTTCAATAGCGTTTTTCGACATAGGCTGTGGTTGCCAGGATTGTCGATAGTCGCCATCAACCTGTACGTGACCTATCGGTTCGCAGAAGCTGGTACCATTTTTATGTCTTACGGTTAGTTGTGTGATCTCATAATCGAAATCAACAAAGCCTTCAATGATGATCTTTCCAGCACCAGTGCGACCGCCCTCTTGTGCGTAACTCCATGCCTTATCGATGTCGGCGTTGGTTTTTATTGTACTTTGACCTTTGCCGGATGAACTCATTATCGGCTTTATAACGCAGGGAATTCCTATGTTATTAATGGCATCGTCAAACTCTTTGCGTGTCTCGGCAAATTGATAAGGTGAAGTCTTTAGTTTAAGTTCTTCTGCTGCAAGCCGTCTTATACCTTCTCGGTTCATCGTTAGCTGAGCCGCTCGTGCGGTAGGGATAACGGTGAAACCTTCATTTTCGAGTTCGACAAGGGTGTCGGTGGCAATAGCTTCTATTTCGGGAACAATATAATCAGGTTTTTCCTGTTCGATGATTTTTCTTAAGGCGTCACCGTCAAGCATGGAGATAGCGTGGCTTCGATGTGCTACCTGCATGGCAGGTGAGTTTTCGTAACGGTCGACAACTATTACCTCTACGCCGTAACGTTGTAATTCAATAACCACTTCTTTGCCTAGTTCGCCGCCGCCACAAAGTAATACTTTGGTAGCAGTGTTGGACAGTGGGGTGCCGATTGATGTCATGCAGTATTCTCGTGATTAAATTTATGGTGATTATATCTTTATCGTTAAACGCTGTCTGATAAAAGATATGTTTGTTTAATGCTGACAGTTAGGGCAATAGAAGGTGGAGCGCGCCTGCTGGCTAAACTGTTTTATTGTCTGATTGCAGACGGTGCATTTTTCGCCGTCTCTTCCATATACTAATAGTTTTTGCGCGAAGTATCCCGGTTGACCACTAATGCCGGTGAAGTCGCGCAAAGTTGTGCCACCTTCTTTGATGGCAGATTTTAAAGTCAGTTTGATGGCATCGACAAGTTTTTTTATTCTGACGCGTGATATTTTACCTGCCTGGCGTTTTGGGTTTATACCGGCTCTGAATAATGCTTCGCTAGCATAGATGTTGCCCACGCCGACCACGATATGGCTATTCATAATAAAAGCCTTAATTGAGCATTTTCTGTTTTTTGCATTTTTATGCAGGTAATCAGTATCAAACAAATTTTCTAGTGGTTCAGGCCCTAATGGCTTGATGAGTTTGTGTTCGTTAATATCGCTTGCTTGCCATAACACGCAGCCGAATTTTCGTGGATCACGTAGACGTAATATTTTCTTATTAGACATGATGATATCAATGTGATCATGTTTTTCAGCCGGTGTTTTGCTGGTGCAAATGCGTAAGCTGCCAGACATACCAAGATGGATAATGATGTTGCCATTATCAAGCTTTAGATAAATATATTTTGCCCGGCGGCATACTTCACGAATCTTTTGGCCGGTTGCCAGGGTAGGGAGATTTTTGGGTATCGGCCAGCGTAATTTGTGCTGGCGAATTGTTATCTTACTAATCGTCTTGTTTAACAGATGTGGTTCTATGCCTCGACGGCTTGTTTCGACCTCGGGTAATTCAGGCATATTTATTCTGGTGTTATAAGGTTTTTATAAGATTTGATATCGATGTGATATTCGAGGCCAAGATCGGGTCGTGCAAGAATTAGCCATGGATCATCATCAGTAAGTATATAGGTGATTGGCTGCGGCTGATCTTTTATATAGATATAAACCTCGCCCAGTAACTTACGCTGCAAATATTCATGCACACCAAATGCCTGGTCGTGTTGCCAGTGGTCTATTGTTTTAGCAATAGCATCTGCAGTTGATTTTGCGTTGCTCTGCCATAAACCATTTTCATCTTGAGAGATAGTCTGATTTAAAAGGATAAGCTTTTCGATGCCGCTATTGGCTACAGTGGTGTCTGTGGGTAATAAGTTAAGTGATACCAGGGTACCGTAATGTGAGCTTAGTAGCGGGTAATAGACATCTTCGATGGTAGCAACCTGATTATTTAATTTGATGTAGCGTAAGCCGGTAGCCGGGTTGATACCGCCAAAGGTAAATGTAATGTTGTCAAATGTAACTTGTGTTTTTGAGTTGCTGAGTCCTGTTTTATTGAGGTCAATTTCGTTTAGTTTATAGTGCTTGTGAATCGGCGCATTGATTAATTTGATTATTGAATTGATGCGGAAGTTGTTGGCCTCTATATTGACGGGGCGTGTGATGAGCCATTGATTCTGTCTCTGTCTATTGATTAAGGTGGTATGGTTATTATGCTTAATCGTAATTTTGTTGACTGAACTTGGGTCAATGTTAGTAAGTTGTTCTAATAATGTGCTTTCTTCTTCGCTGTAATAGATGATGGCCGCAAGAGCGGTAACTATTAAAACTAGTAGTATGTTGAGAATGTTTTTTGTATTCACAGGTAAGGAGGCTGGTTAAAAATTATTTAACGACTCTTGCGTACATACCAGATGCGTAAGCCGGTAATTAAAAGTATTAATGGAATGATTAAAAAGAATCCAAATCCTATGATCATTAATTGGCTGTCATTAAGCTGCAGCTTGGTGTCCGGTGATGATTTTGACTCAACAGAAATAAAATCATCGTCACCGATTAACCAGTTAAATATATTTAAGCCCAGGTTAAGGTTGGCGCCGGCACCAATGTAAGTGTCTGATAGAAAATCACTGTCGCCAATAACCACAATGCGTTGTGTTTTTGATTGTTTAATGGCGCTTCCGTTTCTGCTTTCGTTTGTATTGCCGCTTATCTTTTCACGATGCAGCGCAGCTGCCATAGTGATGGGGCCTGCTACATCTCCGCTGCTGGCGTTGTAAACCATCTCTTCAGATAATCCGTCTGTTTCTGTCCAGCTATCACCAGTCGAGCCAAACAATGCTTCGATTTGCCAGTTATTAACCGTATTATCATTGCTCAGTGGGCTTATACCGCGAACCAATGGGAACAGTGTGTTGTAGCGAATAGTGTCGGTAATGATGTGCGCTGAATATGCAGTGACTGGAATGACTGCCGGACTGTCGATATTTAATGTTTTTCTCAAGTCCGGGTTATTATCCAGGATTAAGCCGTTATGAAATTGCAGGCCAAGTGAGTTTGCTAGTTTATCTAGACCATAAAGTTCACCGGGGTCGGCAAGCCAGAGTAAGTTGCCACCGTTATTGATGAAGTTATTTATTTGTTCAACTTCACCGGCAAGGTAGTCATGCACGGGCGCCGCAATAATCAGTAGCTTAGTGTTTTCAGGTAACGGGTTTTCTAAAAGATTTGTTGTCTGTAGATTAAAGCCCATTTCTTTTAATTGTAAGTGAAGTGTCGCATAGGCACGATTATCCTTACCTTTGAGGCTGCGTTCACCATGGCCGCTTAAAAAGACCAGCTGCTGATTGTCGCGTCTGTTTAATCGTAACAGTGCGTTGCTTATCGCTTGCTCACTAAGGGAGTCGATGTGTTCCATGCGGTTGTTGTAATAGATGACAAATGCATAGGGTTTATTCATTACTATGCCGTCTTGCTGTGCATCGTCGATATCGATGTCAGGGTTCAATAAGCGTAATTTGAAATTGGACTTCTGTCGCTGGTAACGAGAGATGACTTCAGTGATGGCTTTTTTAGTTACGTCGTCGGTAGCGTAAGCATGCACCATTACCTCTTTATCTAATACATTAAGCAGATCTATGCTGCTGTCTGATAATGAATGGCGTTTGTTTGCTGTCAGATCGATTTGATAAGTGTAGTGATTTGTAATCCATGCCAGCATTCCAATCGTACTTAGAAATAGCAGAAGAAATATAATTTTCTGAAATGTTAGTTGTAATCGAGATTGATTAGATAATTTCATTATCTGATTGTTCCTGACGTTTTGAAAACAATTTTAAAAACAATCATGATTGCAAGCGCTGTGTTTCCAGCTGTCTAATCGTTAGCGTCACAAAACCAATGATGAATAATAAGAAATAGGCGATGTCTCTAGTATTTAGTATGCCGCGTAACATGGCGGTAAAATGTGTGTGTAACGATAGATAGCTTAATGTGTTGTCACCAGCTGATGTGCTGTTGACGTTGATCATCCATAGCAGCAGTAATAATCCAAATGTGCTGATAGCAGCTATCATCGGGTTTTCAGTTAATGATGACATGTAGATGCCTGCAGCACTGAAGGCGGCGATGATAAGCAGTAAACCAAGAGCGCCGGAAAATAGTTTGGCGTAATCCAGTTCTGTGCCCATCGATAGCGACAGCGGCATGAGTATGATCAGTAGTAATATGGTGCAGATAAAAAACAGCAACCCTAGATATTTGCCTATAACTATTTCGCTGATACTGACCGGTGCGCTAAGTAACAGGCTCATGGTTGCGTTGCGTCTTTCTTCGCTAATCAATCGCATGGTTAATAAAGGTGTGATCATTAATAAAACGACGCTGGCAACTTCATACAGTGGTGAGATAATCAAGTCTGTGACACCTGGTGCATTCGGCATTGTGCTCAGCTCAGACTGAATATTGAAAAACACATCGATAGAAGTGAAAAATGACCAGGCTAAAATAATTTGAATGACAGCCAGTATCACCCAGGCTAAAGGTGAGAGGAATAAACTGCGAAATTCTTTTTTTGCAATGGTGAAAATCATGACTGAGTTACTTCTAGATCTTTATTGATGCTTTTATCACCAGTGGTTAAGGCGATAAAGGTTTGTTCTAGTGATGGCTGGTGCTGATTGAAATGCGTTAGTCCCCATTGTTGCTGGACGATGTATTCAATGAGTTTTTCTGCCGTTAAGTTACTATCGATAAGTAAGCGCGAGTTATCTAGTGTTTCAACCGAGTTAATTACATCGTGTTTTGCAATATCATCCTGACTGATCGTTGAAGACAGTGCTAATTCATAACGGTTGGATTGCTGGTTTAAAAGGTCAGCAATATCTGCACTATAGACAAGTTCGCCACAGTTGATGATCTGTACCCGGCTGCATACCGCCTGAACTTCGGGCAGGATATGGGTGCATAAGATAATTCCGTGACTTTCTCCCAGTGTTTTTATCAGCTTACGTATTTCCAGTATCTGAATAGGATCCAGGCCTACTGTGGGTTCGTCCAGAATTATAACTGGTGGCGAATGCAAGATAGCTTGTGCAATGCCGACACGTTGTTGAAACCCCTTTGACAGATTGCGGATTAAGCGTTGGCGAACATCACCCAGACCGCAACGCTCGATTGCAGAGTCACAGACCTTGTTTAATTGCTGTTTTGAAATAGCATGCAGGCGCGCGCAATACAGCAGGTATTCATATACGGTCATCTCCTTATATAGCGGCGGTACTTCAGGGAGGTAACCCAGTGATTTCTTCGCAGCTTTTGGATGCTCAAGCAGGTCCACACCGTTAATGGTGATTTCACCAAAAGTAGGTGCCAGATTACCGGTTAACATCTGCATGGTGGAAGATTTTCCAGCTCCGTTAGGACCAAGAAATCCGAGAATATCGCCAGCAGCTAATTCAAAACTGATGTTGTTCACCGCGCAGAAATCACCGTAGCGACGGGTCAGGTTGTTTACCGAAATCAATGAGGACATGGAGCGTTATTATTACTGATTCACCGCAGCATGCAAGTAAAAAATCGCAGCATAATCACATATAATACACCCATGGCTAAATTTCTTGGCGTCGATACTGGCGGTACTTTTACAGACTTCATTCTTTTCGATGACAAACTGAAATCAATTTGTATTCATAAAGTACTGTCGACACCGCAATCACCTGAAAAAGCGATATTACAGGGAATTGCTGATTTGACTGAAGTCGACCCCGGCTTAAATGATGAAGGCTTTGCTGTGGTGCACGGTTCCACTGTTGCGACGAATGCCATATTAGAAGGTAAGGGTGTTCGCACTGTTTATATTACTAATAAAGGCCTGGCTGATGTGCTCAGTATTGGTCGGCAGGCACGGGAAGAACTCTATAATCTGATGCCTATCAAAAAACCACCATTAATCGAACGCGAATTATGTATTGAGGTCGATACGCGCCTGAGTGCACAGGGTGAGCATCTGCAACGACTCAGCGAGAAAGATCTGACGGTGCTGAAACAGCAGCTAAAAGCGCTGGCACCAGAGGCCGTAGCAATCAATTTATTGTTTTCGTTTTTTGATGATAGTGAAGAGTTAAAGATTGAGCGAGCTATTCGTTCCCAGTTTGGCGCTACAGATATTTTCATTAGCCGCTCATCGGATGTGCTGCCAGAGTACAAAGAATTCGAACGTGGTATGACTACTGCCTTAAACGCCAAGGTTGGTCCGCTGATGCAGGGCTATCTGCATCAGCTGGAAAAAAATCTCAGTAACGGCAGCATTTCGATAATGCAGAGTTCCGGGGGCATTACCAGTGTTGAGCATGCTGGGTGTTACCCGGTCAACCTGCTGCTGTCTGGTCCCGCCGGTGGTCTTAAAGGCGCGCAGACAATGGCTGCAGCATCTGGTGAAAGACGGTTGTTGTCTTTTGATATGGGTGGTACCTCAACAGATGTTTCTATCATCGATAAAGAGATTGGCTTTACCACGGGGGCAAAAATTGCCGGTTACCCGGTTGCCGTGCCGATGGTTGATATGCATACCATTGGCGCTGGCGGTGGTTCTATCGCGCAGGTTGATGCCGGAGGATTATTGCTGGTAGGGCCGCAATCCGCCGGTGCGTTTCCAGGGCCTGCTTGTTATGGCAAGGGAGGTGCGCAGCCGACGGTAACTGATGCCAACCTGGTATTAGGCAGGCTGGTTCCGCAGTCATTTCTGGGCGGTAGCATGAAACTTGATGTTAAAGCTGGTTTCGCAGCAGTGGAAAAGGTCGCTGAAGCCTTGGGGTTACCAGTGGAGCGTGCGGCTCAAGGTATTATCGATATAGTCAATGATCATATGGTTCGTGCTTTGCGCGTCATGTCGGTAGAGCGGGGTGAAGACCCGAGAGACTTTACGCTGGTCTCATTCGGTGGCGCAGGTGGGCTGCACGTATGCGCATTGGCTGAAGAGTTAGAAATGACCCGGGCATTAGTACCGGTTAATGCCGGCGTATTATCAGCGCTTGGCATGCTGGCTGCAGATGCAAGTCGCGAGCGCTCACGTGCGGTGAATAAATGTATCAAGGATTGCGAGGCGAATACTATTGCAGAACTGTTTGCTGACCTTATCGAGAAAACAAAGCAAGAGATGGATTCAGTGGGCGCTGAGATAAAAATAGTTGCCACAGTTGATGTTCGTTATAAGGGGCAAAGTCACACGCTTAATATGCCGTGGCGAAACTTGAATATTATTGAAGAAGAGTTTCATCAGAAACATGAAGACAGTTATGGGCATTTTCTACAGGTAGATGTCGAGTTGGTCAATATGCGTGTTCGTAGTATTGAAAAAAAACATTCATTTGAACTGCCCGCATGGCAGTCAATGGAGCCATTAGTTGAGAGTTGGTTAACTATGCCGGGTTTTGAAAAACCTGTCTTAAGCATTAATCGAGCGGGTTTGACAGTTGCTCAGAAAATTGTAGGGCCAGCTTTGATTCTGGAGGTCAGCTCAACAACCTGGTTGGCAGATGGCTGGTGTGCGGAAGTTGATAAGATCGGAAATTTAGTGCTTACGGCTATCTAGTTCGATGTTTGGTTGATCATCATTCGTAAGGCATCAGCCCCCTTAATGCCTGTTCTTCTTGCTTTGCCAACAACCATGTCCAGATGTGTCGGAAATGCCTGTGGGTATATTTTATTCCAGTTATCGATGGCGTTTTTAATGTCGCCGTCTTTTTCGAAATCAATAGCTTCTTTTGCAATCAGGTATGAATTTTTAAATAGCACCATGGCGTCTATCAGGTCATTAATATCATTAAGGCCTTCTACCTGAACTTCCATGTTTGCCGGATCGTGTTGTTGAAATACAACTTTAGAAACGCCGTATTTAAATATATAACATAATGTTTCTGCATCAGATTTAATTTCATATGCTGATAACATGTCCGTTACTAGAAGCTCAAGATAGTAACCGTTAAATAAGTTACCTGATACTTTGTTCCATATTTTTATCATACGAACAATTTCTATCAGCCTGCCTTTGTGGCGAATATTTTCACGGGTAGATATATCGTTATAAGTTCGTATGTCATATTTTATCCAGTTGTTAAAGTTTTCATCTGGAATCATGTAGAGATGGTCTGATACTTGATAGGCTGGATGTATTTTGAAGTGATAATTGTTTGCAGGCAGCATCAATGCATTTTTGTTTTGTAGTGCGTAAGCATCTGGGTATTGTTCGATTAATACATCACGAAGATTGGCGAATATTTGTGAAGGTGCTCCATTGTTAATGTCGCTAACTCTGAAAATAACCAGCATGTCTATTATGCTGTCAGATAAAGGAGAGACGATGGTTTTTCGAGAAAAGGCACCGTATAACACTGTGCTGAATGTACTGAGATGCTGCATCAAGTAATATTCGATGTCAGCCTGACTTTGTGTGATAGCGGTATACTCGCCCAGAGATAATTCAGTATTTTTTGCTAGCAGGCCAAAAGCATCATCTATGATTGAGAGGGTGGAATCTGTCATGTATTATTTATTGCGACTCATTACTCTTGAAATAAGTTAAATTTTTCTTTTTCATAATGATAAAAGCGATTCCACTGACTGGCATTGACCACTACTATGCTTAATATTTTGTCATTATTCAAGCTTTGCCAGAATCTACAGCGTCAATACTCGTGAGATATCGCTGGTTTATATTTTTTATTAGCTGCATACGCAGTTACGCCCTTTACCCTTGGCTCGATACAGCGCTTTATCTGAAAGCTTTAATATGTCCCAGGGTGTTGAGCTGTTGCTAGTTGAATCTGCTACCCCTATCGATACGGTAACTTTTACTGATTTATTCTTTTTACTTTTTATTTTCTTATCACTTTTTCTTCTGCTTGCACGATTGATGACAAAAGGTGTGTTGGCAATGGTTTCTCTCAAGTTTTCCAGATGAGGTTTTGCATCTTCACGATCTTTGCCATTAAAGACCACAGTGAATTCTTCACCGCCATATCGATAACAAGCACCGCCGCCAGTTACCTTATTCATCTTATTCGCGATCATGCGTAACACCGCATCGCCCGTATCATGGCCATAGGTATCATTAAATTTTTTGAAATGATCGACATCCAGCATAGCAACGGTATATAAACCACCCATTTTTTGAAACTTCTCACGCAGTGCGCGTCTGGCGGGTAGCTCTGTAAGTTCATCCAGGTAAGCCATGCGCCAGGATTCTTGTAATATCGCATAAAGACACATTATTAATGCTGAGCTACTGAGTACGTTTAGACTCGAATCGGTATAACCAAAATGTAATTGAATAACCAGTAAAACCAAAACCCCTAGACCCGTAGCCGTATTTGGTGATGGCTGTACGAAGAAAATTACCAGCATAGAGATAGCAACTGTAAAAGCGATGACTAGTACGGCTTGTGAGTGTGGCGTCCAGTCAAAATAACGAGCGGGTAGCCAATCATTTAAAATAAATTGACTCGACCAGTCAGGAGACAGGCTTGTTATCATTAAATAAATAGTGAGACTTAACCCCAGTGTCATGTAGGTAGGAATGGCTCTTAAGCTTAGTATCCCTCGCTCAGGTAAAATCGTTAGTACCAGTAATGTCAGTGGTACTAATGTAGACAGCAATGCATAACTTAGTTTTGTATCTGCCAGTTCCTGGCCGAGAGCAAAATTAGTGATGGCAATTAATATCGCATAGAAAAATATTGTGCTGCGGTTAAAATGGATGCTTAAGGCGATGACCACAAGCATGAGTACTATAGGTAAAAAAACAACGACATTGAGTATGGTTTGTGTCAGTCTCGGGTAGATTTGGTAGATATAGCCTGATAATGCTAGCAGGATAATAATTGGCAACAGGTTTTTTATTGTTCTCATGCAGCTTCTTAGTACGGACTTCTGTGAAATGTTTTAATAAAGTATTCATGTTACTGCATAATAGGAAAGAGATGGTTGCTTTCTCATGTTGAACTGTGAACCGTTGCATGTGTGAGAGCATTTCAAAACGTTTTATTGGGAGACTTTATAAAGCAGAAAGATTTGCTTGAAGGCGTCAGTATAAATATATGAGTGATGCAAAAGCGGGTGATTCGTGCGATGCTACTATTTCAGTAAATAGTATTGCTGGCGAATATGATTGGCTGCAGAATAATCTACTGGAATATGAACCTGTGGTTATTGCGTTATATAATTAAGCACAAGCGTATACATATATTGTGTATTAGCGCCTTCTAGAATCACGGTAGTCGTGATTTTCTAACTCAACATCTTGCTGAACCTGATCCCGACTGCACTCATAAACAATTTCACGTCCCATCGCTGAGCCGACATAGGCATTGCCATTGGCGTTTGGCAGCAGTTCACATTTCACGCTATGTATTCCTTCTCCCAGAACAACTTCAATTCTGTCGGCGCTTTTGCTAAAAACGGTAACCTGCATTTTCATGTCGGTTTCAGTGACGTGGACTTCTATCTTTTGTTCGCTCATATATGAATCTCTATCATAAGTTCGTCAAATTAGATTAATTGAAACGGACGACGGGAATCCGCTAAAAAAGTGCCTACGAACTAGATTACATCAATTAATTAGTAATTACTGGCAAAAAATGATTGAAATTAAGTCATATTTCGGCACAGATTGCGCAAAATATTATGACATTTGTCAATTATTGGCTGAATTGCTTTATATTCCTTCTAAGTATTTTGCAATGGATGCCAATCGGAAAATTCGTTGTAATGTTTCAGCTTAATTAAATGTTCCACAATAAATACCCAAAACAGTCAGATTAACCACCTAGTGTATTTTTATATTTTCGGAGTTTAAAAACTACGAACAAATCTGTTTTATTTACGAAACGTGCACT
>JAUVDN010000099.1 GCA_030595325.1 Gammaproteobacteria bacterium
AAGAATTGCGATTTGGTGACAATGATACGCTTGCCGCCATGGTTGCCAATTTGATTGATGCAGATCTGCTGGTGTTGCTGACAGATCAACAAGGGTTGTTTGATGCGGATCCCAGGGAATACCCGGATGCAAAACTTATTGCCAATGCAGCAGTTGATGATGTGATGCTGGATGCTGTGGCGGGAAGCAGTGGCGGGTTGGGTCGTGGCGGTATGGTGACCAAGTTAAGAGCTGCACGGCTTGCAGCGCGGTCAGGAACGCCAACGGTGATCGCTTCCGGGACGGCAGAGAATGTAATTGCCGATATTGCTGCAGGGAAGCCGGTTGGCACCTTGTTGCAGCCATCACAGCGCCCAGATGCAGCACACAAGCGCTGGTTGGCCGGACAATTGCAGGTTAGAGGTCAATTATTGATAGATGATGGCGCGGCTAGAGTCTTGCGAGACGCAGGCAGGAGCCTGTTGGCAGTGGGCGTCACTGCTGTTGAGGGACAATTTGTCCGGGGAGAGGTTGTGGGGTGTATCGATTCCGGGGGCAATGAAGTGGCGCGTGGGCTGGTTAACTACAGCGCCGACGAAATTCGTCGGGTAATGGGTAAACCATCGCAGCAGATCGAGGAAATTTTAGGTTATGTCGATGAGGATGAACTAATCCACCGGGATAACCTGGTGCTCTGCTAATGAGTGCTTTGCGCGCATAAAAAAACCGGCTAATAAGCCGGTTTTTTTATGCTGCCAGGGTTTAGATGCTCTTAAAGCGCCTTTATCTGTGCATTGAGGCGGTCCTCGAAGCGCATGGTGATGTCGGCGAAGTAACTAAACGGGTGAAATCTGCATTGCGTGGCCTGCGCTCAAAACGCACACCCGTTAAACCTATGCTGGCACCCGTAGAAGCCACACCAAAAAGCTCAAAACCTGCCGTCACTCATACTCGCATCGAAGCACCAAAACCCAAATTACGTCCACGTAAAAAAATTCAAACGCTCACCGGCAATACCAGAATTAAAAAACTGAATATCAAAAAAGAGCTGCCAGAAGTTATAAGCAAAAAAGCGATCAAAGCTGCTGCCGCAAAAAAGACCAGAACAGCAAAACCTACTGCACAGGCAGCAACACAGGAAAAAGCATCAGATGCAATACTAGGTAAGCAGTTAAAAGAGCTTGAAACAGAATTAAAGCAGACCAAAGCGCAGTTAAAACAGGCGTCTGACGCAGAAAAAGCGTTAATCAGAGCAGAGCAGGTTAAAGATGCTGCGCTTAAAAAAGCACTTCATGAAGAGACCACAAAGCTTAAAAAAGAAAAACCGTAATTATAAATTAACTGAACAGTCTATTTTTAGAGCAAAAAAAGCCCCGAACTGCACCGGGGCTTTTTTATGTACAGGAAGTACGGTATTCCGCAAGGAGCCATGGATGGCGGTGCGGTTATGTTCAGGATGTACGGTATGTCGCAAAGAGCCATGGAAAGGCAACCGCTCCTGCGCTAACTTCATTCCCTACGCCCGTGTGGGTAATGGCGACGCAACAATTTCTTTAAGCTGCAAGTGCTCCATATAATCTTTTCAAGATTACCTTTTAAGTACAGCGCTATGCTGTAAAATTCGCCACATGTCATTAATACGTTTACGAAATATTCATGTTGGTTTTGGCGGTCCTGCCATTTTAGAAAGTATCAGTGTTGCCATTGATGCCGGCGAACGACTCTGTTTGCTGGGTAGAAATGGCACTGGAAAATCGACTTTATTAAAAGTTATCTCTGGTGAGGTAAAAGCTGAAAGTGGTGATTTTGAGCTCAAGCAAAATTTAAAAATTGCTGTGTTGGATCAGGAGCCGCGTGGCGACTTGCAGGGGACTATCTTTGATGTTGTAGCGATGGGTCTGGGTAAGAATGCTAAGTTATTGCAGGATTACCATCACGCTCTGCATAACTTTACCGAGAACCATAACGACCAGACTACAGCAGAGCTGGAGCGGGCACAGAATCAGGTAGATATTCATAATGCCTGGCAGCTCAATCAGCAGGTTGAAGAGGTCTTGAGTCGCATGCAGCTGGACGGAGATGCTGATTATGCCTCACTGTCTGGCGGTATGAAACGACGTGTACTGCTGGCAAAAGCGCTGGTTATCAAGCCGGATATTTTATTACTGGATGAGCCGACTAACCATCTTGATCTGACTGCTATTCAGTGGCTGGAAGAACAGCTGCTAAATTATAAAGGTGCATTGATGTTTATCACGCATGATCGTTCCTTCATGCGCAAATTATCGACTCGAATCATCGAGCTCGACCGTGGTTGCCTGACTAGTTATCCGGGAAATTACGATACCTACTTACGCCGTAAAGCAGAAGCCCTGCATGCGGAAGAAGTCGAGAATGCTCACTTCGATAAAAAACTGGCGCAGGAAGAAGTTTGGATTCGCCAAGGCATAAAAGCACGCCGTACGCGTAATGAGGGCAGGGTGCGCGCGCTTGAAAAAATGCGTGATGAACGCAACCAGCGGCGCAATCAGGTAGGCAAAGTTTCCATGAAGGCATCGCAGTCTGAGCGTTCAGGAAAACTGGTGGCAGAAGCCAAAGATGTCAGTTTTGAATATGAAGGAAATCCGCTGATTAAAGGCCTTAGTACCACCATTTTACGCGGTGATAAAATCGGTATCATCGGTCCCAATGGTGTCGGTAAAACGACATTGCTGCGTCTATTGCTGGGTGATTTAAAACCAACAACCGGTGAGGTTAAAAATGGCACTAAACTAGAAGTCGCTTACTTTGACCAGTTTCGTGCGCAGCTGGATGATTCTGCGAGTGTTATCGATAACCTGTCTCAAGGTAGAGAATTTGTTGATATTAATGGCAATAGAAAACATGTTATCGGTTATCTGCAGGACTTTTTATTCGCACCGGAGCGTGCGCGTTCTCCAGTAAGCATGCTATCTGGTGGTGAACGGAACCGGTTGCTACTAGCGAAGCTGTTCTCAAAAGCATCGAATATACTTGTGCTCGACGAGCCGACCAATGATCTTGATATAGAAACACTGGAGTTACTTGAAGAATTGGTCATGGAGTATGCCGGTACGGTTCTGGTGGTGAGTCATGATAGAGAGTTTGTGAATAATGTTGTCACTAGCACACTGGTATTTGAGGGCGATGCTCAGGTTAATGAGTATGTTGGTGGTTATGACGATTGGTTAAGACAGTCAAAAATATCTGCAGGTTCTCAAGCTGAAATAGTTAAAGCAGAAACTAAAAGTGAAGATCCAGTAAATTCAAAGAAAGCCGTTAAAGCTAAAAAATTGAGCTATAAAGACCAGCAAGAGCTTGATGCTTTGCCTGCGCAGATAGAGGATTTTGAGATTGAGGTTGAAACCTTACAAAATAGCATGGCGGCTGACGACTTTTATAAGCAAGATAAAGATGAAATAGTAAAAATTCAAAGCCAGTTGGAACAAGTGCAGGTGAAATTGGCGCACTGTTATACCCGTTGGGAAGAACTTGAGTAATAGCTGTTATAAGTATTACTGATTACAGGATGAAAATTAAAATGCTTAATAAAAGAATTATTACTTTTGCAGTCTGTGTTTTTCTTTCACTGCAGTCATTTTCATCGATGGCAGGACAATCAGGTTTTCGTGGTAAGGTTTTAAAATTTAACGGTGACGTTGAAGTTATAAGTGACAAAGGTGAGTCGCGTATTGTTAAAAATACGGATGAGCCTTTAAAAGAAAATGACACCATCGTTACTAAAGAAGGTGCGCGTATTGTTGTGCAGTTTGATGATGGCGCCTTATCCGTTCTTGACGAGAAAAGTCGTCTGCGAGTAGAGAAGTCCAGCTGGTTTTCATACCTGGGTGGTAAAGTTTATTTCACTTTCAAGAAAGTATTCGGTGAGTCGCGTCATATTAAAACGCGTGCTGCAACATTGGGTATTCGTGGCACAACATTTATCATCAGTGAAAATAGTAATCAGGATGGTGAATCGGTCGCGCTGAAAGAAGGTCTGTTGCAAGTAGAAACAACAGGCCCGGCATTTGAGATTCATAAGCAAAAAGAACTGGATGAGTTTGAGCAATTTAAACTTGAACAGATGCAGGAAAGACAAGCAACACAGGATGAGTTCGAAGCTTATAAGAAACAAATTGCAAAAGAATTTGTTGAGTACCAGCGTGAATTCACATTGCAACCTAATCGTGTAATCAGTCTATCGGGCTATCGTGTCGATGAGACGGCGATGACGGAAGCTGATGAAGCTGATTTTGAATCGTTTGAGTCTGAAGCAGAAGACCTGATTAAAAACTTCAGGTCTAGATCAAAAGGGCTTATTGCCAAATAAACATATTTTCGCGATTCTTCTCGGCATACCTATGTTAGAAGGATAGGGTGTACTAAGGATAGGGGCTCTAAAGTGTAACTACCATGTCAGGTCATCAGGTATCTGGTAGTCAGCATAAGGATCATTTTTGTCAGTGCTGGTTTCTTCCGCATCGAAGATAAGGATACGTTTTTCATTACGCTGCTGAATTTTTTCGGCAATGGCTAGGGGTACCAGCTCATAGCGTCCTTCTATTCGCGCGATGCCTAGTTTCCCTTGTATTATTTTTTGTTTCATTTCGGCATTAACATGTAAACGCCTTACTTTTTTATTGTGCTCAAAGTTGTAGATAATCTCACAGCTCTCTTCGCGCTCTAAACAATTATTACTAATAAGTTGATTGATTTCGATTGATGTTGCTTTCTGTTTTGCCTGCAGTTCTTTTTTCTTGTTCAACTCACGGTCACGTTGTACTTTTTCCTGTGCCGCCTGTTGAGCTTTTAGTTTTGTCTCATCGACAACAGGTTTCGCTTTTTTGGAGCGTTGTTGTTTATTCTTTTTGCCTTTTTCCTGCTGGGCTTTTTGTACCTGTTTTTTTGTGACCAGGCCGGCTTTTAGTAGTTGATCTTGAAATGGATTGCTCATTATGTGTTTCTTCTGTATACAGTTAACTGTGTTATGTGGTGCTTAAATGATTTGATACTGTGATTGCAAGTAGGAAAATACATCTTCCTGGGTTCCCCGGTAAGCAATACGATCCTGTTTTTTGCTGAGCTGAAAGTCATACATAGGGTCGTAATAATCAACTAACAACACCTTGATCCACTGCTTGTGATGTTCTGTGTCGCCAGATGCTTGTTGCTGCGTGAGTGCATCATTTAGCAATGCTTTTAACTCTTTGTGGCGAGCACCACCGAGGCGACGTTGAATTTTATCGATGCAGGTTAGCAGCTGTTCCGACCAGACGTTAAAGCCTTGCTCATCACCGTAGTGTAGCTGGTGTTCGGCGAGTGCTTCATTTATGTATTCCTGAAAGGTGATGTTTATACGTTCATCAACACTGGCTTCTAGAAGTACCAATGGGGACTGTTTCATTTTGTCGAATAGAACGGCGGGGATGTTTCTTGAACCGATGCTCGTGCCTTCATCTTCTATAGCGATTTTCAGAAAATCATTATTGCGATGTCTGAGTAGCTCGATGGATAACTGATTCTCGATGTTGATCTGAGAAGGCTGCGCCGTGACATGTTTGCCAAAAACCGAACCGCGATGATGAAAGATTCCTTCAAGATCAATCTGCTGGTTTAGCTTGTTTAAAAATAATGTTTTACCGCAACCAGTACGACCACCGATGATAACAGGCTCTATCAGATTTGCTGAAGCCTCCAGTTCATCGATCAGGTAGCGGCGCATGGCTTTATAACCACCTTTTATTCTCGGGTAGATAATGCCGGTTTTTTCATAGATCCATTGTTGTGAAATTTTTGAACGCATACCGCCACGAAAGCAGTAAAGAACACCTTCGGGGTGTTGTGTGAAAAAATCCTGCCAATAATCAACGCGGTCTGATTTTATTTTGCCTTGTACCAGTTGATGGCCGAGTTTTATGGCTTCATCCTGACCGAGCTTTTTGTAACACAGCCCGATGTCTTCACGTTCCTTATCGTTGATGAGTGGGAAATTTTCAGCGGCAGGAAAAGCGCCCTGATCAAATTCAACAGGCGCTCTTACGTCCAGCAAAGGCGTGCTATTTAAGAATAATGAGCGATAGTCGTCGAGTTGTGGAAGATCCATGTGTCTATTATATAATTAAACTGGGTTGTTAAGCAGTGCGAAGTGGTTAGTGACAGGTCAGAGCGTTAGCTCAACGTCTTACGCCGTGTAGTAACACCCAGTCCTCTTCAAATGCGGGTTCATCCATGTCGAAATATTTACGGTATGTTTCGAGTACTGATTCTGCCTGCTCTTTTAAGATGCCTGATAGCACGATGTGTCCATCAAGTTTTGTGTGCTGTGCCAGTGTTGGTGCTAATTCGGCAAGTGGTCCACTGAGAATGTTAGCGACTACTACGTCATACTGTGTCCTTTCATGCTGTTTCAAGTAATCGTCTGGCAGAAAAGTTTTGATTTTATCACTGACCTGATTTACTTCAGCATTGTCGTGTGTCGCAGTTAATGCCTGCGGGTCAATATCAACACCGTCTGCATGCGTTGCGCCTAACAAGCATGCGGCAATGGCAAGAATGCCGGAGCCGCAACCGTAGTCCAGCAATGCAGCTGATTCTGTATCGATATTTTGATCTAACCAGCGTAGGCATAGTGAAGTGGTGGGATGAGTGCCGGTACCAAATGCTAATCCGGGGTCAAGACGTAAATTGACTGCAGATGGGTCGGGTGGTTCGATGTGCAAGGGGCATACCCATAAACGCTCGCCAAATTGCATCTCATGAAAATGCTCCATCCAGGCGCGGGTCCAGTTCTGATCTTGCAGGATTTCGGTGTCACAAGTAAAATCTATGTCTGTTAGGCACTGTTCAATGTTATCGAGCAGAGCTTGCTGATTGTCTTCTAATGTAAACAGCCCAGTGGCAACGATAGCGTCCCAGACCGGCGTTTCGTTGGGCCCGGGTTCAAGGATAGGCTGGTCTGCGGCATCGGTGAGTGTGACCGTGTGTGCTCCTGCTGAAAATAGACAGTCTTCTGCCAGTTCAAGGTAATTTTTGGTCGTATTTACAGAGATTTGAAGCCAGCTCATAAGGTGCCTGATATAGAAATTTTCGCGTAATAGGTGTAGCCTAACCGAAAGTGGGATATATGTTGATTAATTTACAAAGTTTCTTATAGGAAGCTAATCGTGCAGGAAAAGATTGTGGATACTGAAACTTTTCAAAACGCCAAGGATTCATTAAAGGCGCAAGATTATAAAGCTGCTGAGCGTACTTTTAAGAAGGTACTTGATTCTATAGATGAGCATCATGAAGACTATAATAGTGTGCTGTCTTTTTATGGTTTGTCACAGGTGCTTACGTCAGATAATAATGGTCTGCTGATGTGTCGGGATGCTGCCAGTAATGAGGTTTTTGATGGCGCGGTATTTTTAAACCTGGCCTGTGCTGAATGGCACAGTAATAATAGAAAACGTGCAGTTGACGCTATTCGTCATGGTGTAAAGATAGATGCGGGCAATAAACAGCTAAATCATGCCTGTGCCAAACTGGATTGCCGTAAAAAATGCTGTTTTGGTTTCCTGCCACGGGGGCACAAGCTGAATCGTATCGTTGGTCGTTTGCTGCGCCGTCCTGGTGCTGTTACCACGGTTCATAGTCTGCTTTATTAATCGTTTTTCGAAATTACATGTCTGAAGTTGAGTCTTAACAGGCATCTGTGGGTTTATTGTAATAATTTCATTTCACAGTAAAAATTTTGTGAATATCTTTAAAAATCCGCTCCTATGGGTAAGCACTATTTTGTAGGAGCGGATTTTTGTCATTCCGCGATCAATGCTCAAATATAAAGAATAAAGTTAAAGTGACAAATACTTTAAAGGCCTCTCATGGGCCGTTAGCCGGCAAACCCCATAGATATAATCCTCATAGATATAACCAGTGTTGTCAATTATGGTGTAAAATTCCGTCCGGGAGTTGGCCAGGCAATCGCGCCAGACATTAGTCTGGGGAGGAAAGTCCGGGCTCCATAGGACAGAGTGCCAGGTAACGCCTGGGGGGTGGAAGCCTACGGAAAGTGCAGCAGAAAATAAACCGCCAGTTGCCGGCTTGTTCGGCGGTTGGTAAGGGTGAAATGGTGCGGTAAGAGCGCACCGCGCAGCGGGTAACCGT
>JAUVDN010000112.1 GCA_030595325.1 Gammaproteobacteria bacterium
AACACCGCGATAGCCATGACGCCTGTCATAATCGACCAGACCTTTCCAGAGACTGTCATTTGCCGCACGCTGCATGCGTTTATTGATAGTTGTATAAACATTCAAGCCACGCACATAAGCTTCATCACCAAACTGTTTAACAATTTCAGCTCTTGCCATCTCATTAACATAAGGCGCATAAACACCCAGCGCACTACGATGACGCTCAGCAGTCACCAGCGCTGTTAACTGCTCTTCATATTGCTCTGTTGTAATAAATTCAAGGTGGTGCATACGTGCCAACACGTAATTTCGACGAATCAGTGCACGCTCAGGGTTTACGATAGGATTATAGGTAGAAGGTGCTTTTGGCAACCCAGCAATCATTGCAATCTGCGCCAGCGTCAGTTCATCCAGATCCACACCATAATATATCTGCGCTGCTGCTGCGACACCATAAGAACGGTTGCCCAGATAGATCTTATTTAGATACAGCTCAAGAATCTTTTCTTTCTCTAGCTCATTCTCGATTTTCAGGGCAAGCAATATTTCATTTAATTTGCGTAAATAGGTTTTTTCACTGCTTAGATAAAAGTTACGGGCTAGCTGCATCGTTATCGTACTGCCACCCTGACCACGCTCTCCCGTCATAATCAGATTAACAACCGCACGCAATATACCTTGGTAGTCAACGCCCGGATGCTCATAAAAACGATCATCTTCCGCAGATAAAAACGCCTGCTGCATTAATTCGGGAATTTCTTCGAGCCTTTTCGGGGTACGTCGTTTCTCGCCAAATTCCCCCATTAAAGAACCATCACTGCTATATATACGGAGAGGAACCTGGAGTTGTACGTTACTCAAACCTTCGATAGAAGGTAATTTCGGGTTTAGGTAGAAATAACCGCCAGCAACAACGGCTGCTGCTAGAGACATCATTACCAAGGTAATGATTATTAATAGCTTGAATACATTTAAAAAGCGCATCGATCCATTACCTGCGACAAAGATGTTAATAAGGCGGCAAAGTATATAGGTTTAACGGCATTTATTCGACACAAGTTATCGATAACCTAGTATTTTTCTACACTTACAACAGATATTTAATGCAATATTTGTAATATGTCCTATAACTACCTTTAAAATATATAAAAAATAGGGGAGAAGCGTGGGTTTTCTAAAGCGCAAAAAACCGGCCATACTAGGGCTGGACATAAGTTCAACGTCAGTCAAGCTGCTCGAACTGGTCAAAGAAGGTGACAAATACCGTGTGCAAAGTCTCGCGGTAGAGCCGTTACCGGATAATGCCGTGGTGGATAAAAACATCCAGGATATCGAAGCGGTCGGTGAAACCATACGAAAAGCGGTTAAACGCTCGGGCACCAAAACCAAAGACGCTGCTGTTGCTGTCGCTGGATCTGCTGTTATTACCAAAATCATCAACATGCCTGCCGGCTTAAGCGATGATGAGCTGGAAACGCAGATTGAAATGGAAGCTGACCAATACATCCCTTATCCACTGGAAGAAATTAATCTCGATTTTGAAGTTATCGGTGAAACTGAAAACAATCCGGACACTGTCGATGTATTGCTTGCTGCATCACGCAGTGAAAACATCGAACTTCGCTCCGCCGCTTTATCACTGGGCGGCTTAACACCTAAGATAATGGATGTTGAAGCCTATACCATCGAAAACTCAGCCAAATTAATCGCACATCAGGTTGAAGGTGATATAGAGGACAAGGTTATTGCTGTGGTCGACATCGGCGCAACAATGACCAGTCTTAATGTGGTAGAAAACAACCACCTTATATATACACGTGAACAAAGTTTTGGTGGCAAACAGCTAACAGAAGAAATTATGCGCCGCTACGGCCTTGCTTATGATGAAGCGGGTCGTCTGAAAAAAGAAGGTGGTCTGCCAGACAACTACATTCCTGAAGTGCTCGAACCATTTAAAGAAACGATCGCACAGCAAGTAAGCCGCTTCCTGCAATTCTTTTACACCTCAGGCCAGCATAACGCCGTTGACCTGATTGCACTTGCCGGTGGTTGCGCATCTATCCCGGGCATTGATGAGCTGGTTGAATCACAGCTCGACACAACAACAGTTATAGCCAATCCATTTGCAGAAATGTCTCTGGCTTCCAAAGTTAATCCGCAGAATCTGAGCAATGATGCTCCATCATTAATGATTGCCTGCGGACTTGCCATGAGGAGTTTCGACTAATGGCTCATATTAATTTACTCCCCTGGCGCGAAGAGTATAGACAGGAACAAACCCGTCAATTCGCCACGATTACCGGACTTTCACTGGCTTTAACTGCCGCAGTGATATTTTTGGTTCATGTGACTTTTAGTAATCAGATTGATCATCAGAAGTCACGAAACAAAATGCTACAGACTGAAATAAATATTTTGGACGAAGCACTGAAGCAGATCGAAACACTGGAAGAAACCAAAGAACAGCTGCTTGCACGCATGGATGTTATTCAGTCACTGCAGCAACGTCGACCACAGATAGTGCATCTGTTTGATGACATTGTTCGCACTGTACCTGAGGGTATCTACCTGACCTCGATTAAACAGGAAGTTGAACAACTTATTTTTAAAGGTGTTGCCGAATCAAACGGTCGAGTATCGGCCTACATGAGAAACATAGATGCATCCGACTGGATGACCATGCCAAAATTAAAAGTCATCGAAACCAAGAAAGGTACCTTGAGAAGCAGCAATTTTACTTTAACTACATCTCAGTCCCTGCCTGAAAGTGAGCAAGACAAAATAAATGAAGGAGACGACAGCTAATGGATCTCTCTGAAATCGACTTACAAAACCTAGATGTAGAAGATCTTAAAAAGATTGGTACTGCACCATTCCCGGTAAAAATAGCCATTATAGTTGTTTTATGTGTCGGATTAGCGGTTGCCGGCTATTTTCTGGACACTACAGAACAAAAACTGGAACTGGAAAAAGTCATTGCTGAAGAACAGACATTACGTAATGTTTTTTCAGAAAAGCAGGCTAAAGCAGCAAATCTAGAAGCGTACAAACAGCAACTGGATGAAATGCGCACATCATTTGGTACCCTGCTACGCCAGCTGCCAAACCAGACTGAAATTGAAACATTACTGACCGATATATCACAAACAGGTATATCTGCCGGATTAGAAATAGATTTCTTTAAACCTGAGGGTCTAAGACCAAAAGAATTCTATTCCGAATACCCTATAAAACTAAAAGTTACCGGGCATTTTCATGAATTCGCCGAGTTTATCAGTGGCGTAGCTGCCCTGCCTCGCATTGTTACCGTGCAGGATATTTCCATAGCACCACAAGGCAAAAAATCCGGCACAAAATTAACAATGACACTTACCGCTATCACTTACCAGTACCTCGATGAATCACAAGAAGAAGAGGTGGCGCAGAAATGATTAATTTAAAGCCAATAATTCTAAGTGTTAGCTTATTAAGTATCAGCGCCTGTAGTCAGGACATATCTGATTTACAAAGTTTTATAGCACAACAAAAATCAGCACACGTCGGTAGCGTAAAACCTATCCCGCAATTCAAACCTTATGAAAGTTTTAGCTACACTGCTGCTGAACTGCGCGATCCATTCGTCTCAATGATGGAATTGGAAAAAGACGAAGGCACAAAAACAAGCTTACTTAATCCGGATTCCACTCGACCAAGACAACCGCTTGAGATCTTCCCTTTAGATACGCTCAGCATGGTTGGCATTCTTGAGCAGAACACGCAACTGTGGGGGTTAATCAAAGATCCTCAAAATATCGTGCACCGTGTTCAAGTGGGTCAATACATGGGACAGAGTGAAGGTCGTATTATAGAAATCAACGAATCTGCCATTTATCTTGTAGAAATTGTGCCTGACGGTATTGGCGGTTATATAGAACGAGACGCATCAATCGCCATCGGCGGTGATTGATATGGTTGTGGATAATGCTGTAAATAATTTTGGGCGGCAAACAAAACTGCACGCGCGGAGAAAGACATGTTAACAATAATAAATAAAAAATCGGATGGACATCGCATGAACGCTTCTAGCCTTGCAAGACCTAGCTTGATAAAATCTAGCCAGATAATATCTGGCCTGACCAAATATCTAGCTCAAACACTAACAATCTTCTGCTTGTTAAGCTCTTTTGCACTTGCCAATACCTCGCCAGGCGAAACATCAGTGCAGAACACAATCAACAGCATCAAATATGCAGCACTACCAGGCAATCGCTTGCAGATCAGCCTTGAATTAAGCGATCACGCTGTTACACCACTAAGCTTTACGATTGATGACCCTGCCCGTATAGCATTTGATTTCGCTGATACTAAGAGCAACTTGCCTAAACGCTCACAGCCTATTGGCGTAGGTATTGCACAGTCGATTACTACAATTTCCACCAAGACTAAAACCCGCGTCATTTTAAATCTAACCGAAGTGGTTCCTTATCAGGTTAAAACTGAAGGCAACACTGTTCTAATTATTTTAGACAGTGAGGCGACCGGCAATATCTTTGAACCATCTCTCGCAAGCGCAGGCTCCGCCACTTCATCAGGCGAAACTGTTCGATTCTCAAATAAACAACGTGGCATCGACAAGATTGATTTCAGACGTGGCGATGAAGGCGAAGGCCGTGTCGTCATCCATTTATCTGAAGCCAACATTCCAATGGATATCAGCGAAGAATTCGGCAAAGTTGTGATTAAATTTCTTGGCATAAAACTTCCTGATGAATTACGCCAGACACTGGATGTACTTGACTTTGCAACACCAGTAAAAACCATCAGCAGCTTTGAAGAAGAAGACAACGTAAGAATTGAGATTGAACCGATTAATAGCAATTTCGAACATGTTGCCTACCAGGCAAATAATATCTTCACTATCGAATTAAAAGAGATAAGCAAAGAAGAACTTGAAGAAGTTAAACAAGAAAAATTTGGTTACACCGGCGAGCGCTTATCGCTTAACTTCCAGGATATTCCGGTACGCGCCGTACTCCAGCTAATCGCAGATTTTACTAGCCTTAACGTAGTAGTCAGTGACTCAGTTGATGGCAACCTGACACTGCGCTTAAA
This sequence comes from Gammaproteobacteria bacterium, assembly GCA_030595325.1. Taxonomy (GTDB): domain Bacteria; phylum Pseudomonadota; class Gammaproteobacteria; order SZUA-229; family SZUA-229. The sequence continues at coordinate 5,074 of JAUVDN010000112.1, forward strand.
GAACGTTCCATGGGACCAGGCTCTAGACATCATATTAAAAGCGAAAGGTTTATCTAAACGTGAATCAGGTACGGTCATGATGATTGCACCTAGCGAAGAGATTGCTGCTCAGGAAAAAATTGACCTGGAAGCACAACGTTCAATAACCGAACTTGCACCAATCAGAACAGCATTTTTCAATATTAATTTTGCCAAAGTAACTGAACTGGCCGCACTATTTTCAGGTGAAGGCGGTGGCGGTGAAGACAGCAGTGTATCAACCGGCATACTCAGCCCACGCGGCAGTGCAATCGTTGACCAGCGCACCAATACTTTAATTATTAAAGACACAGAAGAAGTTATCTCTGAGATTCGTCGTACACTGAAGAAACTGGATATTCCAATTCGTCAGGTTATGATTTCATCGCGTATCGTTATTGCAACCGATCAATTCACTAAAGAGCTAGGTTCACGCTTTGGCGTTACCCGCGCAGCATCAAATAGTGATGGCTTCGGTGTAACCACCGGTACTTTCCAGGGCGCTGACACGATCGCATCCAGTGGTATTAGCAACATACAAGCTGGTGGCTCAGGAGAGCCATTCACATTCCCAAGTGGCATTAGCGCGGCAGATCGTTTGAACGTTAATCTGGCGACTGCAGGTTCCGCCGCTGGTAGTTTAGCTTTTGCAGTATTAACCGGCAGCACATTGATTGATCTGGAAATATCAGCACTACAGGCAGAAAACGAAGGTGAAGTTATCTCCAGCCCTCGTGTTGTTACCGCCGACAGACATCAAGCACATATTGAACAAGGTGTAGAAATTCCATACCTGTCTGCTTCATCAAGTGGTGCGACTCAGGTTGAGTTCAAAAAAGCGGTATTAAGTATTGAAGTAACACCACAGATTACCCCTGATGATCGCATTATCATGGACCTCGCTGTTAACAACGACACTGTCGGCGATATCTTTGCTGGTATCCCTAGTATCGATACTCGTGAAGTATCAACACAGGTACTGGTTAACAATGGCGATACCGTAGTACTTGGTGGTATCTACGAACAAGCTACACGTAACGAGGTGGATAAAGTTCCATTCCTCGGTGACCTGCCAATCATTGGCTATTTCTTTAGACACACACTGGAAAGCGACGAAAGACGGGAGTTGCTTATATTTGTTACACCTAAAATCCTTAAAGATGCTCTCTCACTTTAGATATTACCTGGTATAGGTAAGGAAGAAATAAACATGAACAACAGA
>JAUVDN010000027.1 GCA_030595325.1 Gammaproteobacteria bacterium
ATTCAACCGTGCGGAAGAGATCATTTCAATTGGATATGAGACGACTCGTCAACAGCTTGATCGACTGCCGTCTGATTTTTTTACAAGACTATAGAGCTGTGCTAATGATTGATTGCGCCATAAGTGCGCTTTATTAAAGGAACGGTTATGTAACTACTTGTCTTTTAATTTAAGAGAGCTTTAGATTAAGTATTCTTAGACGGTTTTCTGCGTGCGACAACAACTAATCCTAAACCGCCATAAGCAAATAACCAGACCGCAACGGGTACCGGTTACAGCAGATACGGTTGTTACAGTAACCGAATCAAATGAGGTGTCGGTGAAAAAGTGGTCATGAGCGATTGAGCCGTCACCCCAGTAATCTTGATCACCAAGGATTTTGAAGTTTGCACCGGTGTATGAAGTGCCATCACCTGAGTAGAGCATTGTTGCGAAACCTGTGTCACTATCGATAAAAAATTGACCATCAAACGATACAGAAGAAATAGTGTCTGCAGTAGCAGGTGATTCAGAAAATGGAATTACTGCACCTTGAGTTAAAACATAAAATTGTGAAATCTGTCAAAACCACGGTCAGTTAATGTGTTTGCTGCAGAATCATATGTATAAGTGATTCCGCCAAAGTTTAGAATGGCTGAATCAAAAGTAGATTCCCAGTAGCCGTCAACTAGCTCAGTGTTATAAAGGTATTCAGCTGAGGTGCTATTGCCGTTAAAAAGAACAGAAACTGTATCAGCATTTGCTGAAGTTGCTGACATGCTAATAGCGAAAATTATAGATTTTAAAAATGGAGTGTTCATTATTACTCCATGTGTATTTTGATATTCAATTTATTTACATATGCGTCGTTATGCCCATGAATTATTAGTATTATCTGATTTTTATGGTCAAGATGTTTTCATTAAGCTATCGCCTAACTTGTTGAATTTAAATAAATTATTTTTATAGTTGTTCTGTGTTTTTAATTTTATTTAAATTAAATCGACAAGATAATACTAATGTATTAGGCGCTTATGTGTTGTTTAAGTAGTAAGTGATGCGGTGCTATCTCTTGGTGATGTGATACATTCAGGGCTATAAATGCCCTCCGGTAATCTGTAAAATTCAGCGTTATGCAAACTGATCGTCTAAATTCTGAAGCCATAAAGATACCGACTGTTACAGTTCAATCGGGACGCCCCTCCAGTAAGATTGAAATCAGTACTGAGGCACAGAAGGATGTGGAGCAGGCATATCTCTCATCACAGCGTCAGCGGTTTAAGGCAGAAATAAATCGACTGACAAGTGGGGATATGCTGTCGATACTGACAGACACGTCAGTAAGTGCTGATGAAGCGACACGGCTTAGCTTTTTGATGAGTTACCTTTATGCCTGGCACTGGCTTCAGCAGAATGTAAATACCCAATACCAATCACAAGTGCTGGCAAGTTTTGCTAAAGGTGCACAAGCTTTTTTGATGAATATGTTGCTCAGCAGTCATACGGCGACGGAATTTATTGAGGCTTATATTAAGCATTGGCAGAGCTATGAAGGGCAGCCTCAGTTGCAACAGCAACACTGTTTGCAGTTATTACAGAAACAAGGTGGCATTCAATCACTGACTGAATATGCGGAATCGCTGTGGTCTTCTCTTAACCTTTTTAATAAGAGTTTTGCTGCGGGTTATAAAGATTTAGCCAAGCAGGAAAAAGATCGTTATAACGATATGCTGGCCGAGGAAGATAAGCAGCGTTTAGCACTGGTGGACCAGTTGCCTGATACGCTTCCATTGGCTGGCTTTGATAAATTAGGCATTATTCCTGCGATGGGTTGTCCGCAAACCTGTCGTCACTGCATGTTTATTTTTCGCCCATTGATGAAAAATACGGATGATCCTGCACCGCTGTATAAAATGATTGATGAATTGACTACGTCAGTTTTATTTACTGGTGGTGATCTGACAAAACATCTGGAGCATTTTTATAATGCTATTGGCAGTATGCAGAATGTCACCACGTTTGCGATTTTATTAAACGGGGATTTTGCTGACAGCTGCGAAATTACTAACCTGATATTAGAAAAAATGGCGGCAGCCATACGTCGTCGACCGGTGGCCTGGCCTAAAGCCAAAGTAATGCTGCAGATAAGTTTTGATGAGTTTCATCAGGAAGTGGTGGTTGGTCGTAAAGGTGAATTATCGGAACGAATTCCAGTAACAAAGATTGCCAATATCGTCGAAGCCGTACCTAAGTACGGTGATGAGATTCAGTTATGCCTGTTACATAAACAAAGCCACCTGAATTTTTCCATGGAGTTATTTCAGAAAGGAGTGTTTGCGCGGTTAGTTAATGAACTGGGGCGACGAGGTCAACAAGTTCAGGTGCTATCATCTGCGCCATCGTCACGTCTAAAACGTAACCCGTTAAATTCGGATAAGCCAGCACTGTTAATTAAAGATGCTATATTTGTTTTAAGTAAATACCCTGATGTTCACCTGTTGCTAACAAGTACAACGATCGATGCTTACGGGCGTGCCAATATGATGGGATTGCACGAAGCAGTTAATGAACGCGATCTGCTTAGGCAGATGTTGGATGGTAACGGTACTGGCGGTGAAACGTTTGATAAAGATTTGATGTTCTGGTTCAACGGTTGGGCAACCTTGTTTTCTGCCGTACATATGTGTTTGGGCAATGTGTTTGAAGATGGTATGGAAACGATACGAAAGCGACAAGTGAAGGACCCGTTGAGTAACGCATTAAATAGTTTTGATCTGCGTCTGCTGGATTATTATCGTGAATTGCGGGATGATCTGGATGAAATTATTGAACGTTCAACGAGCCCGCATCACCTTTTTCATACCATTACTGAAGATGGTGCAATGCGTTTACATATGACAAAGCGGTTAATCGCGGCTAGCTGAACCTGTCCTCTATGATTAGAAGTGGTATTGCAGATAAAGTGAATTGTAATTACTGCCACCTTTGATTCGGCCGAATGATGATGAGGTTTCAAAGATGGATGATCGGTGATGAATGCCGATACCGAAGTACAGATCCTCGATTGATTTTGCGCCAAAGGTATCGCCTAGACTGAAGTCTAGAGTGATGTCTATATAGTTCATTAGATTACTTGAACGATAGCCTTTTCTGTCCAGCTCTCGTTGTTCGATATTACTCACTGTTTCGATATAAGTTAGACCTTCTGCCAGACCAAAGCGCCAGTGCACTGGCCAATTGATATTGTAATATGCCTTGATTCCCAGGATGTATTCTTTGGTCGGCTGTAGATCATAGGTGATAGTACAAGGGTTGATGCCATCACAAGGGTTGCTTCCTAAACCAACAAATTCTGCAGAGTTGATGCCCTGGTCAGGATTGAGCGTCTGATCGTATGGGTCTGAACTGTGATGATGTATGTAACCAGTCGTAATATATATGTCTATAGGGTCGTGGCCAAACAGGCTGTCTGCAATTGGATGACCGTAAAACAATGAGGAGAGCTGATTATTTTGTTCATCATCTGCCGAGTTAAGGTGCAGAATATCGCTCAAGTTTGAAGGCGTTGCCCAGCCGTGTGCAACACGAATATAGGGTTTGGCTTTTAGTGCAGATACTTTCTTTTTAGTTTTGTCATTAAAAAAGGCGATACCTAAATAGATTTCACCAAAGGTACCACTGTCGATACTGGCAGAGTCGCGGGTATTGCTGTCTAAGGTGGTGAGTTGTGCGCGGCCTAATAAATAAAAGTTACTCATCACGTGGAAACGAATTTCACTGCCGATAGTCAGGTCTAAGCCGCTACCAATTTTGTTGTTTATTCTCATCGATGGATCGCTTGGGTCTACGAATCCGTCCAGTCCAAAATAATGCTCGTTAAAGTCAGCACTCTTGAATCGCAAAGTTGCGTAGGGTAATAGCTCCCAGGAACCCGATTCCCATTTATAACGTGTGTTTAATGCAGAGTAGAAACGACCATCACTTTCTGTCATTAACTCAAAATTGGTTTCAAAGTTATCGTTGATGCGATATTTGATCTGCCCGCCAAAATCTAAAGCATTGCCACGCACCAGATTTTGAAACTCAGCGGGAATATCGAAATAACGATATCGTGCGAGCAGGCTGAGTTGCCATTGCTCTTTATTGTATAACTTTATGCCGCCAGTTAATCCGCGTATAAAAAAAGTGTCACCATCATAAAACATCAACGGTATGAAATCGGCAACCTTTTCTTCTTGTGCCGGGTAGGGTATTTTTGCAATGCGAAAGCCTGCGGCGAGACCCCAGTCTTTTTCAGGTACGGCATAGACGTAACTTGAAAACGAAAGGGAAAATAATAAACATGAAGTTAGTAGAGTCTTCATCAAGTTAATACTTTGGCATGTTTTACTGTTTTGATAAAAAATCAATTTCCCACTGCCAGGCCGTTTTAACGATCTCGTTGAGATCGGCAAATTTTGGTTGCCAGTTGAGTTCTTTCTTTGCCAGTGTCGCGTCAGCCACAAGAACAGCAGGGTCACCATCACGACGAGGCTCAATGGTTACTTTGAAATCATTTCCAGAAACTTGTTTAACAACATCGATGACTTGTTTAACTGAAAAACCTTTGCCATTGCCAAGGTTGAATCGGGCGCTTTTGTTATTTTTAATCATAAGATCCAAAGCGAGCGAGTGGGCTTCACAGAGATCATTGATGTGGATATAATCGCGGACACAGGTACCGTCATCAGTATCGTAATCGTCTCCGAATACCTTGATATCATCGCGACGACCAGATGCAGCTTGCAAGATGAGCGGTATCAGATGAGTTTCCGGTATATGACGTTCACCTAACTCACCATCAGGATCAGCGCCGGCAGCATTGAAATAACGTAAACAGGTTGAGCGTAAGCCATAAGCTTTGTCATAGTCATCCAGTACCTGCTCTATCATTAATTTTGAGTGGCCGTACGGATTGATTGGTTGTTTGTTATGTTTTTCATCGATGGGCGTGTAGTCTGGTTCGCCGAAGATGGCCGCGGTTGATGAAAAAATAAAATTCTTTATGTTGTGGTGCAACATGGCGTCGAGCAGTGTATGTGTATTGACCACGTTATTGAGGTAGTACATCGAGGGTTTAACAACGGACTCACCAACCTGAATGAAACCGGCAAAATGCATGACGGCATCGATGTCGTGTGCTTCGAAAAGTGAGTCTAGTACCGCAGGATCGCCAAGATCACCCTCGACGAATTCACCGTACTTTATTGCATCACGGTAACCGTAACTAAGATTGTCTAGTGTGATTACGTCATTGCCAGCCTTTGCCAGCTGCTTGACCATGTGCGAACCGATATAACCGGCGCCACCCACTACGAGTATTTTCATTTTATTCAGTATCAGTTTAATTCTATTACAGCTATTCTACTTCGATTATCGTTTTGCCACCTGTAATTTGTTTGGTTAAGGTGATTTTCATGCCTTCGGCGGCGCAATAGCTTTTGTTGTTATCGTAGTTCTGTTTGAAATACTTCTCATTTTCGATCTGGATTTCATCCAGCTGAGCATCGGTGCGGTCAGGGTCGTGATGGAACAGAACTAATGTGCCTACTCTGGCATCGATTGCCAACTGCCTGACCTGTGATATGAGTGAGTGTCCCCAGCCATGTTTATGTGGCATATCCTCTTCAGTATACTGCGCATCATGGATTAAAACGTCGACACCGGAGCAAAAATCAACCCATTCATCATATCGGGTATTTAGTTTGTAGGGCGGATCGAGTTCATTGTCCGTGACATAGGCAACGCTACAACCTTCGTCTTCTATACGGTAAGCGCTACCACCACCAGGATGATTAAGCGGTTTTTTGATGAGGTGAATATTTTTTTCAAAAAGGACGGTTTCGGTACCTTTAAATATGCACTCGCTATTGGATGGTAGCTCTTCTGCTTTTAATGGAAAGTTGTAGCCATCCATCTGATCGAACAATGAGCATAATAATTTATGACCGCCTTCGTCACTGGTGAACACATTGATCTGTCTTTCGGGCTGGTATATGGGTGAAAAAAACGGGTAACCTTGAATGTGGTCCCAGTGGCCATGAGACAGGACGATGTTAATAGGGCTTTTATCTTGTACTAATAGATTACCGAGTACGCGCAAACCCGTGCCGGCATCAAAGATAATACGCTGGCAATTACTTAATTCAACCAGTACGCATGAAGTATTGCCTCCGTACTTAACTGTTGTTGGCCCCGGTGTTGGGGTTGATCCACGAACGCCGTAAAAAGTTATTATCATTTTTTTCTACATTTAATAGCTTCAGGAGATAACACTACCTTGGATATGGCATTTGGACAAGTTTATCGTGCGAATTTTCTTTAAAAATGACTGTTGCGTGCTATAAAGCAATCATCAAGGATATGAAAACAATAATGATCAAAGGAATGCGAGATATGGTTGTGAAACCAGGGTATAAAAATGCTTCCAAAAATGATTTATGAATTTTTACCGTTTCTATATTTAAGTGTTGGTGTAAGTGGTGGTGTGGTAATTAACTCCACTATCGTGTTTATTGCATCGGTATTGTTGATGGCGACAGGTATTCTTGTGATAACCATGCGCATAACGCATCGTCGTGAAATCAGACGAGTGCGTCAGTCATACGGGCATTAGTCTTATTGTTTTTAGGTGTTGTAGGCCGACCCAAAAAATAAAATTTTAACTTTATTAATCTGAGTACCGGCAGATGATTTTTTATTCGTCGAGATACTGTGACCAGTCTTGACTGTTGTCGCCGAAAACGAAGAAAAATGGATTAAGTAAACTGTCTTTCGTGTTGTACTCAAGCGGTGACATATCAGTCTTAGTAATATAGCCACCAGCCTGTATGACGATACAATGAGCCGCGGCAGTGTCCCATTCAGACGTTAGCCCCAGTCTCGGGTATAAATCAGCTCGGCCTTCGGCGACCAGGCAGAACTTTAAAGAGCTACCCATGCTCAGTGTTTCTACCTCACCACCGTTATCAGCAGCCAATTTTTTCATGTAGTTCTGCATCATTTCAGAGCCGTGTGAGCGGCTACCAGCGACTGAAAGCGGTGAGCCATCCAGTTTTTTAACTGAAATCTTTTTCGCCTCAGCTTTATTCTCGGATTTGTAACAGCCTCCATCCTGCCAGGCATAATAGTCAACATCCAATACCGGCACATTGATAACGCCGATAATGCTCTGGTGCTGGTGAATAAGGGCAATATTGACGGTGAATTCACCGTTACGTTTTACAAATTCACGAGTGCCATCCAGAGGGTCGACCAGCCAGTAGGTTTCCCAGCTCGAACGTTCTTCAAAAGACAATTTTGCCGATTCTTCAGAAAGTATGGGGATTTCCGGCGTCAGTACACTCAGGCGCGCTAATATCAGGTTGTGTGCAGCCAGGTCGGCATCGGTTAGAGGTGATTTATCCTCTTTTTCTTCTACATTAAAGCCGGTGTCATAGATGGCTAAAATGGCTTTTCCAGCATCGCGTGCGATATCAACGCATGCAAGGCTCAGTCGTTCTAAATTTTTTGTACTCAGATCTAGTGTGTGACTCATAATAAATATTCTTATGTGGGTTATTCGTCCTATGCGGGCATTGTATAATAGTTCTATGACTATAGACGCAGATAATAAAATTTTCTCTGATAAAGTGTTGGATTGGCAAGATATTGAGACGGTGCTGCTGGATATGGATGGCACATTATTGGACCTGCACTTTGATAACCACTTCTGGTTGCACCACGTTCCGCAGTGTTATGCAGAAAAGCATGAGTTAGCTCACGATGAAGCGCACAGGCAGCTGATGGAGAAATATACAGCGGTGCGCGGCAGCCTTAACTGGTACTGCGTTGATTTCTGGACGCGTGAGTTATCTTTGGATATCGAGCAGTTAAAACACGATACTGCTGAAAAAATTTCGATTCGACCCGATGTGGTTACGTTTCTTCGCTGGTTAAATGAAAATAATAAGCGAGTCGTTCTGGTTACAAACGCACATCCCGCAAGTTTAAATCTAAAGATGGACAGAACCAATCTGCATGTGCATTTTGATAAAGTCATTAATGCACATGATGTAGGGCTGGCGAAGGAGCATGAGGGTTTTTGGGAAAAGCTCCAGACCTTTGAGTCTTATGATAAGGAAAATACACTTTTAATCGATGATAATCTTGAAGTATTAGAAAGTGCTAACAGCTACGGAATTAAGTATTGTTACGGTGTACGGCAGCCGGACAGTCAGGGTGATGCGGTTCATAGCGAGCAGTTTGCTGTGATTGATGGTTTTGTCGAGATTCTTCCATAATAACGGTTAGTTATTGCAAGATGTTTAATAAAAGCTATGCTTGAAGTTATGAAAAAAATGCATATTGTTAGTTTCTTTATAGTCGCCCTGATTGGTGCGGGTGCCGTCAGCGCTGCCTTGTATAAAGGTGTGGATGCTGAGGGCAATGTTGTTTATTCGGATAAGCCATTTGCGGCAGCAGAAAAATTTACACCGCCACCTATCTCGGTTATGGATTCACAAGCGGTAGGTGCAAAAGTAGAAAAGGGTGACAAAGAAGAGGAGCCTGCAGAATTTAAATATACAAAATTTAGTATCACCTCACCAGCGAATTACCAGACGATAAGGAATGAAGCATTTTTAAATGTATCGATAGAGCTTAAGCCTGGTTTAAATGCAGAAGAAAGTCATGGCATCTGGTTGTTACTGGATAACAAAGTGGTGGTTAAGAACAGTAAGAGCTTTTCATTGCAACTTGGTGATGTTGCACGAGGTGCTCATCAGATACAGGCGCAGGTTCGAGATAGTGCAGGTAAACTTCTCATCCGTACAAAACCTGTTATTGTGCATGTGCATCGTAATTCTGCACGTTAATTTCTAATCTTTAAACCGATCTCCGATGGGTTTATTTTTTGTCCCATGATTTAAAGCGTTTCTTGCAATATTTCAACAGGTCATAATAATTTTCAAAGTACAGATCAAATCCGTCTTCAGATGGCGCGTCAAATTCACAGTAATCATTAGTGTGTTCTCGGCAAATTTCAGGGCGTTCTTCATAAATACCGCAACCACCATTAACTTGTAGATGTTGGCAGTGCCCATCCACCAATAAGGTCCAGCCATCATCATCTTTATAAATTTTTATATTGTTATGTGATACCTGCCAAAGTAGTTGGCGAAAATCTTCTTTCGAACGAGGCGTTTCAAGATGTTGGGTGACGTAAGTGCAGCAGATTGATCCTGTGCAAAAAGAGCATTTGTTCTCGCTGGTTACCTGGATGCCATTAATCGTTTGAGTCATAGTTATTTTTTACTTTTAGTTTTTATAAAATTTGATTGATTGAGCCGGATTTTTTCAGTACAAATGAGCCATTTTCCTGTTTTCTTGCAAACATTCCAAGGCTCTGTTTTATATTGTTATTGGCTGTTGCTGCGGGTAACAGTTCTACATTAACAGTGTAGTTGTTGTCTGCAGCTAATTCTGCTGTACCGTCAATGCTAATGTCGCCCCCTTGATTCTTGATCTCAGCATTGAGTGATAGCTGTTCGGATTCGCTTAATATAATACTTATATTGCCAAGAGAGGCGGTGTCGGCGACAGTTATTGCTGCATTAGTCCACACTATTTCACCGGTCGCCAAAGGTGCTTCGCCCTGTTTCCATTGAGCGTGTTCAATATCGAGTGAGATTGCGCCGTCCAGCTGTACAAGAGGGATATTTGCCAGTTGGGCGACTTCATCAGCAGAGAATTTTGCAGAAAGATTATTGATAAAAAAACGACCGATTAATGAGGTGCCAACTTCAGCAGTAATATCGTTTTTCAATAAACGTGTTTTTATATCGATTGCAACTTCACCGGTAAATAATTTCCACAGGTTGAATGACCATTCAGTTCTATTCAGTTGAATGTTGTCGATACTGATCGAATAAGCTTTGCCGCTCCATAGTGTGCCACTTACGCCTTGTATGGTAATAGGACTGTTTTTGTTAAGCAGTCCAGTAATTGAACTAGCCGGGACGGTAGCTATCAATAAGACAAAATATGATATGGCCGCGGTTAAAAAGTAATGTCTCTTTTTCATTGTTTATAAGGTGTGTTTCGCTGATATCAGAATCTTAGAAATCGTTGCTGCTTAAGACTTGAAGTTGTTTGAAGTTAGGTGCAGCTAATGCTTATGGTCGCTCAAAGCTTAGACGTGCATTTGCTGTTCCTGATTTACTGCCACGTTCGATGTTGGCGCTGACGACCTGTATACCATTATGTGTGGCAAGAGTATTCAGCCAGACCAGTATCTGATTAAAGGAGGCTTCGTTTAATGTTACCCGCGCACCATTGCTACCTGATGATTCGATTTTTTTTATGGAAGATTTTAAACCTGCATTGGCAATCGTCTGTTCGATAACCAGTGTAGTTGGTTTATTTTTGTCTCTCATGGTGCTTCGGTTACCAGAGGCACGTAAGCTTTTAACTTCAGTCGCTGCTTGCTGCATCCATAGTAATATTTCATTTTGGGACTGTTGTTTTTGTTGTTCTGTTTGCAGGCTAACGTGTACAGGTTCCCAGATGATGAGATAAAACAGGGTGATGATGACCAATAACCCTGTTCCGGAAACCATCAGTTGTTCTTTTTGCGGTAACGAATTAAACCACTGCTTTAGTTGCTGTAGCTGTTCCATTAGCTGCGAGCCTCTATGCGTAAACTGCCTTTAACCTTGTCTTTTTCTGAAGAGGATGAGGCAATTTCAGATTTTATTTTTTTATTGTTATTCAGGTTTTTATTCAAGGTTTCGACTGCTTGTAAGTTGCTTCCTTCGAGCCCGATTTCCATGCGATTATTTCGATACGTTAAAGTCTGTAGCGTTATATTCTTCTTGTCATGGTTTAAAGTGCCAAACGATTCCGCAAGTAAAAAGATAAAACCTTGGCTGCTGCTATTCGCGCTGCCTTTAAGTTCTTTTAATTTTTGCTCCATCTGTACGCGGGGGTTTATAATCTTCCTGCTTTTGGGGAATGATTTTTTATAGATCTTTTCAATTTTTGCTTTGCTTAAGATGTTTTCGTCTTTTAACTGGGTATTTTGAAAACTGGTTAGCCCTAAATGCAGTACCAACCAGACTGCAGCCAGTGATGCGGCCAGGCGCCAGTGTTGCCAGTTACCTGACGTTTTGCGTTTAGGCTTAAATTTATGTTGCAGTAGGTTGAGCGGTGAGGCCTGGTTGAAGTTTCCACAAAATACAACTAACGGGTGAGCGTTGTAAACGATGCCAATGCTTTCAATATTGTCATCGTCGAATATGGCTTCGCTTTTCAATTGGTCGAAAGCAGTAGAATTATCCTGTTCAGTAAATAGCAGAATTTTCTCTGGTGCTGATAATGATTCATCCTGGAGCTTATTAGTGACGATGTATGGCAATAGGTCGTTGGCTACAATCATGCCGTTTGTTATATCAGTTTGCAGGTAGCTGGTGTTCTTGTAGTTCAGGCAGACCCACTGCTTGCTACTAGCAGCGAGACATAAAGTGTCAGGGATAATCTTTTCTATATTAATGCCAGCTGACTCAAATATTTGTATGATGTTTTCTAGTGTCTTTTTGTTTATGCCGACGACAGACGTGTAGTCATTGTGTTTGTTGTTTGCTACGACAAAATGAAAATTATCAATATCGTCAGCGATGAACTCTTCTATTGCAAAGGGGACGGCTTTTAATTGTTTCTGTAAATTTTTGGTTGGCAGCTGCAGCTGATTGATGTGTAAACATTGACTGTTTAATAAAACAACAGCGCGCTGGTCGCTAGCAGCTTTGCTGAGATCAGAAATTGAGCCAGTCGTTATTTTTCCGGTTAGTTCGCCGGCGTCATTGCACCATGACCAAGTGGCCTGTTGTGCATCATCTATATTGTAGTGGATGAGTAAAGTTTCACTCATGTCAGTTCTCTAATCTGTTGTCTAGTCTGTGTTCTGGTCTTTTTAAAAATAGCATTGTTACAGTGTTCGTTGCGTGCGGGAAATAATTTCTGTTGCACCGTTGGTCGTATTTCTGAATATAACACTGTACATGACTTTGTTCGCTGGACCAATGATTGCCTGAGATCTGAGTAAAAAATATTCGCTGCTCACGGTAATCTGGCCAGTGTCGGTAATTATAGTCTTTAGATTAGAAAAACTGGTAAAATTTTCTTTGCTGGTAAAAGGTGTTTCTTCACGTTGTTCGATAATACTTTCTACCAGTGTGCTGGTCATTCCTGCTGCCAATGATTGTAGCACTTCAGCGCTGGCGGTATTGACGTTAATCAGAGGGGCATTGTTGCTCGCATTGTATGCGCATAGATAAGGTGATACCAGTTGATAAACCGTATTTTCATCACTACCTATCTTCTCATCAAATCCTTTGATTAGGCGTAATTCGGTAACGCTGACCAGTTTTGAGTTGGCTGTTCGATATGGTTTTTCGAGGTTCATGTAATAGCCGTCTTCAGCACCATTAGAATTAGGTGTGTCCAGATCGTTATCGATCCAGTCGGCTATCGCAGTAGTCAAGTTTGTGGTGATGCCTAGATTGGTAAATAAACGGGTGAGCTGCGCTTCAGTAACCGTATTAATGGCGCCATTATCGACCAGTGTGTTTATATTAATACAGGCGTGCAGATCGGTTAATGAACCTTGTATGGTGCCACCGCCATCAACCGGTAACGGCGGTATATTTATTGCCCAGTCTTCAGTTAAATCATCGGTGGTACTGTCTTTTTGGTCTTTTTGTAAGATTCGCTGTGACCACTCTTCTGCTTCCAGTAAAAAAAAGTCTACCTGATCCAGAGCGATAATATTACTGGTTCGACGTACATCCAGTTGTAAGCGGGTGGCAATGGTAATGCTGACGGTTGTTGCGATGGTTACGATGAGCAGTGCGGTGATGATGGCAACACCGCGCTGTCGTTTGTATGCCTGTTTGGCAAATCTTGTGTTTGAGCGGATATGTTTATTGACTGACATAATGATGATCAACGCATGGCGTAGAGGCGGCGGATATTGCCCCAGTCATTGAGTTGTAAAACAATTTCTATCGCAACAGGACCAGGTGTGTTCGTGCCGGTTGTTGAGCTAGCACTTGCTTGAGCTATGGCACTTGGCCATTGCTCTTGCCATTCTGCGTTGTCATCCAGAAAGCGCACGGTGACATTTTCTACGTTATCGATTAGTACCGTCTCTTTTGCTTGCATCTCTTGAGTACGGTCCATCTGCGGCCACTGCAGTCTGATCAGTTTTTCTTCCTCAAACCGGTAAGTGATTCGCAACAAACTGCTGCGTTGTGACAGACCCGCCGGATTAACGCGACCACCTCGGCTGAATTCAATGAGATTATCGATATTGGTTCCAGCGGCCAGGTAGGGTTGTTGGTTTCCGTATTCATCGCGAATGCTACGTTGCACAATCTGTGAAAAATCACGGTTTAAAACTGAGATACTCTGTTGTATTTGTTGCAGTCGTTTTAGTGCCTTTTCTGAGGCTTCGCTGTTTCTTAGTACATTGTTCAATCCGCCATAAGCCATGACGGCCATGATGGCAAAAATAATACTGGCAATAAGCAGCTCTAACAGAGTAAAACCCTGTTGTTTTCTTTTTATTGGTATTGTTGATTTAACGGTTTGCATAACCGATCAAGGTGCTGAGGTTTTTCTGGTATTCTTTGTCGGCGTAGACGGTGAAAGTGACTTGCCGTGCATCCTCGTCTTCCGTTTTTTTAGTCGTACGGATCCAGTACCAGTCGTGGTTGGCCATTTCAGTCGAACTTTTTTTATCACCGGTGTCGGGAAATTCTTTGCTGATACGAAGTTGTGTCAGCTCATTAACAGCAACCCAATGCGCTATTGTTTTGTTTTTCAGGTAACCGGCACTATTGGCCTGTGTGCCGGAAGTGTTGAGCAATGCACCGAGTGATATCGCGATGATGGTTAGGGCAACCATGACTTCGATTAATGTAAAACCCCGATTTTTATTATTGGAAAATAGTTTCATGTCGTTATTGCCATAGCAGGAGCAGAGACCACGGTTGGGACATAGGCCGAAGCATAGGCTGAAGCGTAGTTTGAAGTCATCATTAATGATTTCAGTGGTTTGTTGCTAGCATTATAGGTCACTGATTTCAGTTTTTAGCGAGCCATCGAAATCACCGGTAACGATATAACTGTTTTCTACGCCCAGTATGGAAAAGCGAATTTCAAACTCCGGGGTAATCTCGCCACTGGATAATAAATATATATGTGGCTTTGCGGTATTTTTTTGTTCTTCATCGGTTTCGTTTTCTTCGTCGCCCAGTGTTTTGTCAGACATGTATTCTTCCAGCGCACTGCTTTTAGACATGTAGTTAGCAATCTCGCTTGTTTGAGATTTTATTTCTATTTCTGAATCCTCCAGACTCATTTCCAGCTCCATCTCCAGTGGTAGCTGGCGCAGGCGTAAAATTTTATCGCCAATGATAGGTTGCCAGCGGTTGTCCGTCATACGAACAAAGCGGTAGCCATCAAGTGAAATTTCGATACCGTATTCTTCACCGCGTAATATGGCTTCTTGCAGAGCGAGCTGGACCAAGCGCTCCATGCGGTGCGCTTCTTTCTTGATTATTTCCTCGGGTGACTCACTGCGAATCGCGAGTGTGGTGTAAGTGAACAATATTGAGACGATGACGATGACGACCAATAGCTCGATCAAAGTAAAGCCGTAATGTTGTCGCGTTTGTTGAAGTGTTAAGCCTGCTGGTTTCATTTAGGCAGACTCAATCACCCTCATGCCTGCTGCAAAGTTGCAGGCATGAGGGTGATTAATTATTAATATTGAGTGTTCGATTATTAGTGATGATAGATATTAACAGTGAGTTTAATTTACATCCCACGAACCAATATCTTTGTTAGGGCCTTCGCCACCAGGGGCGCCATCGGCACCTAGTGAATAAATATCCGTATCACCATGTTCGCCAGGGTTCAGGTATAAATACTCATTGCCCCATGGGTCTTTGCTTAATTTTTTAATGTAACCACCTCGTTTCCAGTTAGGCGGTTCAGGTGAGGAAGTCGGTGAGCTGATTAATGCGTCTAAGCCTTGATCGGTTGTTGGGTAAACATAATTGTCCAGACGATAAAGGTCGAGTGCTCCACCGATTGCCTGAATATCATTTTCAGCTTTAGCGACACGCGCTTTATCCGGGTTGTCCATGATACGGGGAACCACAACGCTGGCTAAAATGCCAATGATGACGACTACAACCATGATTTCGATTAAGGTAAACCCTGACTGTTTGTTTTTGATTTTTAATTGTTGAAACACGTAAACTCCAAATGTGTGCAAAAAACTATATTGCACCGGTTAATTTCTTTAAACTTCAGTTTTGTTTAATATGCCTGTTGATAAGCCTGCGATATGCGCAGAATAATAGCAAATGCTACGCTAACTGACCATTATAATGACCACATCCTCGCCGTTAAAGTTTCGTTATTCCTATCATTCGAGTCATGTACTGTGGCTGATAATATTTGTTGTTTCATTTGTACTGCAAATCAACTGGGTCGATAACTGGCGTTTTAATCGCGATATGGTCGAACAAGGGCATCTTTGGTTATTATTCAGTGGTCATATAGTGCATATGAACTGGGCGCATTGGGCGCTGAATATGGCAGGACTGGCAATTGTGGCTTTTTTCTTCAGTGCCCACGCCAGTTTTAAACAGTGGCTTTCTGTTATTTTGGTTTCAGTCTGTGTGATTAATGTTGGTTTGTGGTGGTGGTTGCCCGAAATTCGTTCCTACGTCGGTTTGTCGGGCGTTTTGCATGGTCTATTTTTATATGGCGCTTTGCGTGAAATTCGCTTTTACCCTGTCAGTGGCTATGTGTTGACGACAGTATTGATTGCAAAGTTATGTTGGGAGTTTTTTAATGGTGCACTGCCTGGTTCTGAAGACATGACTGGTGGTCGAGTCTTGACGGAGGCGCATCTGCTGGGTGCTATTGGCGGTATCATTGTGTGGTTATCTAGTTCTGGTCTGATTGGTCGTATTGGCAGCGCTAGACGTAAAAATGGCTAAAGTTATCTTTCATCTAAGTTTGTTTCTTAGCAGCGGCGCTACCGGTGTGCACGGCTTGCGCTGTTTTTGATTGCTTGGCTGATTTATACTGATTGCATCTTTATTGTGCACAAATTACACTGCACTAATTATGAGAACTGACATAACTTAAATGCCCGAAACCATCACTGATGATTCCGTAGGAATTGTTGAATCACAAATTGCCCACTTTTCTGAAGCGCTTACTCTGGAATGCGGTAAATCGCTGACTCAATATGATATCGCCTATGAAACTTATGGTCAGTTAAATGCTGAAGCCAGTAATGCCATTTTAATCTGTCATGCTTTGTCGGGTGATCAGCATGCTGCGGGTTATAACAGCATGGATGATAAAAAAGCCGGCTGGTGGGATAGTGCTATTGGTCCGGGCAAGGCGATTGATACCAATCAGTTTTTTGTTGTCTGTATTAATAATCTTGGCGGTTGTAAAGGCTCGTCCGGGCCGAATACGATAAACCCGGAAACCGGTAAATACTGGGGGCCGGACTTTCCGATAGTCACAGTAAAAGACTGGACGCTGTGTCAGTACCGCTTCATGTTGTCATTAAATATCAACCACTGGTGCGCTGTTATCGGCGGTAGTCTAGGTGGTATGCAGGTCTTGCAGTGGACTATCGATTATCCTGATCTGATTAAACATGCTGTTGTTATTGCCGCTGCGCCAAAACTGTCGGCTCAGAATATCGCCTTTAATGAAGTCGCACGTCAGTCCATCATGTCTGACCCGGATTTTTGTGACGGTCATTATCTGGAGAAAGAAACGGTACCTCGACGTGGCCTGATGCTGGCCAGAATGTTAGGCCATATCACCTATTTATCCGATGATGCGATGCGCGATAAATTTGGTCGTGAGCTGCGTGAAGGAAAACTAAACTTTGGTTTTGATGTCGATTTTCAGGTAGAGAGTTATCTGCGCTATCAGGGGCGTTCATTTGTCGATCGGTTTGATGCCAATACCTATTTGTTGATGACAAAAACACTGGATTATTTTGATCCGGCAAGTGCTTATGGTGATGATCTTGCATTGGCAGTAAAAAAGACAAATGCACGTTTTATGGTTATATCATTTACTTCAGACTGGCGTTTTGCGCCAGAGCGTTCTCAGGAAATTGTAAAGGCGTTATTGCAGGCTGAAAAGCTGGTCAGTTACATAGAGATAGACGCCAACCAGGGGCATGATGCGTTTTTAATTCCGATTCCACACTATATGAATGTATTTACTTCACATATGCAGTTAATTGCTGAGGAATTATCATGAGCCAGTTAAGCGGAATTCTACCTGTTAGTGAAAGTGATGAATTGCGTGCTGATCTGGCAATCATTGCTGGCTGGATAAAGCCGGACAGTAAAGTGCTCGATCTTGGTTGTGGTGATGGCACCTTGCTGGCGAAGCTGCGTGAGCAACAAAATGTGCGTGGTTACGGTTTAGAGATAAATGCATTTAATATTGAAACCTGTGTGCAAAAAAATATTAATGTTATTCAGTCGGACCTGAATGATGGCTTAAAGGCTTACTTTGCCGATAACAGCTTTGATAGTGTCATCATGAGTCAGACTTTACAGGCAACCGAGCAGCCGGATTTGCTTATTGAGGAAATGTTACGTGTTGGTGCCGAAGCTATCGTAACATTCCCGAATATGGCGCATTGGAAGGCACGTCTGCAGCTGGGTTTGAAAGGCATTATGCCGGTCACTAAAAATCTGCCGCATCAATGGTTTAATACGCCAAACGTACACCTGTGTACGCTGAATGATTTTGAAGTGTTGTGTAGAAATCATGATATTCATATTCTGCAGCGAACCGTAGTAGATTACAGTCACAAAAAGGGTAGTTGGTTAATGAATATGTTTCCCAATCTGTTGGGAGAAATTGCTATCTATCGCTTCTGTAAGAATAAATAATTAGGCTACCTGCAAGATTTGCACTGTTTCATCCCTTTGGGTAAAAAACTCCGGCCAATTGTGACAATATTGATATAATTCATGGAATTAGTCAGCAAGTTGCGCGATTGACTGCTAGAATTCGAGCAATTATGCGCTTTTATATAATGTCTCTAAAATAATGTCTAACGCACTGATTACACAGCTAAACAACCCTGTTGTGTTGCAACAATTAAACCAGCGAATCTCAGCTATTGTTAGTTTATTGTTGATTATTGCCTGTGCTTATTTACTGGTTGAAATTACCTGGATGTTTTTTCCGGAATCAGAAGATATGCTGCTGCCGGTTCAGAAAAAATCCGGGCCAACAAATATTAAACAGGCGGCACAGAATAATTTTAATCAGCTGACACTGTCTAATATATTTGGTGTCAGTGAAAAAGCTATTGTTCAAAAGCAGACAAAAGTACCAGAGACAAAATTAAATCTGACCTTAAAAGGAGTGTTGGCGGCAAAACCAATGGAACTGGCGAGTGCAATTATTGCGCAGGGTAAAGCCGGTAAAGAAGATATTTATGGTGTGGGTGACAAAATGCAGGGCGGTGTTCTGATAAAAGAGATTCATCCTGAACATGTTGTGTTACAGCGTAATGGTCGATTGGAAACGTTGCGCTTACAAAAAGTCAGCGGTATTGCTAGTTTTGGCTCAGGTAAGCAAATCACGAGTAATATGTACGCAAATAAATCGCCAGGGGCTGCACTGAAGGAAATACGAAAAAATATATTAAAAAATCCTACCTCTTTTGGCCAGTATGCTTTACCGGTAGTGGTTAAAAAAAATGGCAAGCAAATTGGTTATCGTTTGCAACCACAGAAAAAAGGCGCGTTGTTGTCTGATCTTGGCATACAGAAGAGTGATGTGATAACAGAAATTAATGGTGTAAAGCTTAATAAGCCGCAAAATGGCATTAGCGCTTTACGCAAACTAAGTACGGCAAAGAATTTAAGTATTGTAGTGGAGCGCAATGGCGCATCCGTTCCTATTAATATTTCGCTACCATAAAAAACTATCAGGTATTTTGGCATGGCCATCGTTCAACTTTTTATGAAATATTCACCGCAGCGGCGTTTTATGCAAACGACTAACCGGACGCTCAAACATACATTCAAATGTATGTTTCTTTCCGCTCTATTGTCGTTATTTGTTAGCGTGCAAGCTATAGCTGATGAGATAACGCTGAACTTAAAAGATGCCGACATACGTGCGCTGATTAGTACCGTTTCGAAATTTACAGGTAAAAACTTTATCATCGACCCAAGAGTGAAAGCTAAGGTCACGGTAATATCTGCAAATACATTAACACCAGAAGCAGTGTATGAAGTTTTTCTTTCTGTATTGCAGGTTCATGGTTATGCAGCGGTTCCTACCGGTTCAGTAATAAAGATTGTGCCACAGGTTAATGCCAAGCAAGGACCGCTACCGCTTTCAAGTGGAAAAAGTAGGCGGTTCGCAGATGACGAGCTGATTACAAAGATCATTCGTCTGGATCATGTGCCGGCTTCGCAACTGGTCCCCATACTAAGACCGCTGGTGCCTCAGCAAGGTCATCTTGCTGCTTATAATCCAACCAATACCTTAATCATAACTGATCATGCTGGAAATATTTCTCGGTTAATGAAGATTATTTCGGGTGTTGATCGACCTGATAGTGATGAGCTAGAAATTATCCCGTTAAAACATGCCTCGGCTTCTGAGATAGTTCGTATCTTAAACTCGTTAAATGCGGGTGGTGGAGCAAAAGATGCATCGAAGAAAATAAAGCTGGCAGCTGACGACCGTACCAACAGTATTCTGGTTACCGGTGACCGTTCATCACGATTGAAAATTCGCGCAACCATTACCTATCTGGATACGCCGCTTGAAGATGGTGGTGGTAATACGCATGTTATTTATCTGAAATATGCTAAAGCTGAAAACCTGGTTAAAATATTGACCGGTTTGAAGGAGCAAAAAAATTCAAAGGGTTCGTCAATAAGTAAAGGCAAGGCCATAGCGTCAAAGGTAACTTCAGGTAGCGTGATTAGTCAGAATGCCATTATCCAGGCAGATGAAGAAACCAACGCTTTAATTATCTCCGCTGACCCAAATACGATTAAAAACCTAAAAGCCGTGATTCGACAGCTAGATATCCGTCGAGCACAGGTTTTAATTGAAGCGATTATCGCCGAGATTACGATAAGTAAAAATAAAGAAGTAGGTGTTGGTCTAGCAGTAGATGGCACGCAGCGAGACGGTGGCGCATTGCCTACAGGTGTAAGTAACTTTGCAGGTGTCGGAGACTTATTATTATCTGTTGCTGCAGGAACCGCACCAGCAGCATTACCTTCAGGTTTATCATTTGGCATAGGTGGAGAAGGTGGTTCCGGTATTAGGTACGGTGCTTTGTTGAGAGCGCTGCAGACAGATACTAATACCAATATTTTATCAACACCTAATATCGTCACCTTAGACAATGAAGAAGCAGAATTAATCGTTGGTCAAAACCTGCCATTTGTTACGGGTAGTTTTACCGGCACCGGCAGTACGGATCCGAATAACCCGTTCCAGACAGTTGAGCGTCAGGATGTAGGTTTGACATTAAAAGTAACACCGCAGATTAATGAAGGTGATACGGTGAAGCTGGAGATTGAACAGGAAACATCCAGTGTTATTCCGGGTACCATCGAGCAAGGCATCGCTACACGTAAGCGTTCGATAAAAACCAGCGTATTAGTTGATGATGGCGGCATATTGATTTTGGGCGGTTTGATTCAGGAAGAAGTGTCAGACACTGAAAGCAAGGTGCCATTGCTGGGTGATATTCCACTCATCGGATTTTTATTCCGTACACAGAACACGACAAAAACAAAAGCAAACTTGATGGTTTTTTTACGGCCGACAATTCTACGTGATCATAGAGATGCTGCCTTTGTAACCAATGAAAAATACAATTATCTCCGTGGTATTGAAAGTGAGGCATACGACAAAGAGGACGAAAGCTTCGGCCTGTTAGATGGTGCAGCGCCAAGGTTGCCACCGATAGAAGAAATCGATCGCTCGAAACAAACGGTAGAAAAATCTAAAGTAGAGCTTGATTCGGATAGTGACGACTGGGATGATGAAGACGATGACGGCTTCATCTAATTCTAATACGGTCACTGAATTAAGCAGTGATGAAAACCCGCAGCATTTATTTGAATCAGAAACGCCACTAACTGCGTTAGCACTGCCCTATGTATTTGCTAAGCGCCACGGTGTTTTAATCGGGCAGATCGAAGATGATGTGGTGAATATATTGCACCGTGACTCGCCTGACCCAGTTGTGCTCGCTGAAGTCAGCCGCATCACGCAGCGAAAAATTACTTTAAGTCAGATCACTGAAGAACAGTTCGCCGCACTGCTGGCTCAAACTTACGAGCAGGCAAGTGATCAGGCGATGGCGATGATGGAGAGCGTCGGTGAAGAGCTGGATCTGGATGAATTGGCTGACTCATTAGAACCTGAAGATCTGATGGAATCTGATGATGATGCGCCGATCATTCGATTGATTAATGCACTGTTAAGCGAAGCGATAAAAGTTAATGCCTCGGACATACATGTTGAGCCATTTGAAAACCACCTGCGGGTTCGTTTTCGTGTTGATGGTATGCTGCGGGAAATTTTACAGCCGCCGGGTAATATCGCGCCACTGGTTATCTCACGAATAAAAGTAATGGCCAAGCTCGACATCGCCGAAAAGCGTTTGCCGCAGGACGGACGTATCTCATTACGCGTTGCCGGTCGCGGTGTTGACGTTCGTGTCTCCACCTTGCCGTCGGGTCACGGTGAGCGAGTGGTTATGCGTCTGTTAGATAAACAGGCGGGACGTCTTGATCTTAAACAGCTTGGCATGTCTCCAGATATCCATGACATGTTCAATGATCTGTTGCATAAACCACATGGCATTATTCTGGTTACCGGACCTACCGGTTCAGGTAAGACTACAACGCTGTATGCTGGTCTAAGTATCTTAAATATTAAGTCGCGAAATATTCTAACGGTCGAAGACCCGATAGAATATTACATCGATGGTATCGGCCAGACTCAGGTAAATGCAAAAGTCGACATGACCTTTGCGCGTGGTTTGCGTTCTATTCTGCGTCAGGATCCTGATGTTGTCATGATCGGTGAGATACGTGATCTGGAAACTGCATCGATTGCTGTGCAGGCAAGTTTGACCGGTCACCTGGTGTTGTCTACCTTGCACACAAACAGCGCAATCGGCGCCATTACACGATTACGTGATATGGGTGTTGAGCCTTTTTTGTTGGCATCGAGTTTAATCGGAGTGATGGCGCAGCGTCTGGTAAGAGATCTCTGTCCGCACTGTAAAAAGCCGCATGAGATAACAGAGAAAGAACATCAGTGGCTAGGTTTAGATGAAAATGAACAGGCAGAAATATACAGCCCCGATGGTTGTGCTGAGTGTAATCACTTAGGTTACATTGGTCGTAGTGGTCTGTATGAATTTATTCCGATTGATCATAAATTACAGGGTATGATTCACGAAGGCGAAGGTGAGCAAGTGATGGAAGAGTATGCGCGTTCGATTACACCGAGTCTGGGACAGGACGGTAAACGAATGATACTGCAGGGCAAAACATCATTGGAAGAAGTGTTGCGTGTTAGCCGTGACGACTGACGCGCGAAGCACGTAATGCACTGGAATCGTTCCGTACGATTCACAGCATACCGACCATCCCTGGACATAAAAAGTGAATAATGAATAATGAATAGTGAAAAAAATAAAAATGTACAAACTGGCGTAAGATTTATTACTGCTGTGTTGTTAATTATTCATTATTCATTATTCATTATTCATTGAGTTTCACATGGCTGCTTTTGACTACATAGTACTAGACGCAAAAGGTAAAGAGAAAAAAGGCGTTATAGAAGGCGATACTGCCCGTCAGGTTCGCCAGATACTGCGTGACAAAGGATTGATGACACTCGAGATTACAGAGAGTCGTAAAAAAGCACAGTCCAGTGATAAAAAATCAAAGAATGTTCCCGTCTTCATGCAGCGCGGTATCAGCGCGACTGAATTAGCACTGTTAACCAGGCAGTTGGCCACTTTAATTCAAGCTGCCTTACCATTAGATGAAACACTGTCTGCGGTTGCTAATCAATCCGATAAACCACGAATTAAGAGCATGCTCTATGCGATACGTTCGCGTGTGCTAGAAGGGCATTCATTGGCAGTGGGCCTGGGGGATTACCCAAAAGTTTTTCCTGAGTTATACCGTGCCACTGTCGATGCTGGTGAACAGTCGGGTCATCTCGATACTGTGTTAGAACGTCTTGCTGATTACACCGAAAGTCGCCAGGAGATTCAGGGTAAGGTGAGGCAGGCACTAATCTATCCTGCGTTTTTATCGATGTTTGCGATTGCTATTGTGGTCTTTATGATGACAAGCATCGTGCCACAGGTGGTTTCTGTGTTTGAGGATACAGGGCAGCAGTTACCGGGTCTAACGCTTTCATTAATCGCCATGAGTGATTTTGTTGTCGACTACGGCATGTTTATGTTTATTGTTGTAATCTCTGCCTTTGTTGGTTTTCAGATGTTATTAACCAAACCTGCATTTGTCATGAAATACCATATGTTTTTGTTTAAGCTGCCCATTATTCAACGACTGGTTCGTGGTTTAAATGCCGCGCTGTTTACCCGAACCTTCAGTATTCTTACCGGCAGTGGTGTGACCGTTTTAGAGGCGATGAAAATTTCGGCAAAAGTGGTGGCAAACTTACCCATGCGTGAGGCTATCATGCAAGCAACCGACAGAGTGCGTGAAGGCAGTGGTATTAAAACTTCACTGGAGCAGAGTAAATTATTTCCACCGATGACATTACAGTTGATTGCCAGTGGCGAGAACAGTGGTAAGTTGGAAGAGATGTTAGAGCGCGCTTCCGTGCAGCTGGAGCGAGAGCAGGTAACATTGATTGCTTACATCGTTGGTATTCTTGAGCCGGTGATCATCTTAACCATGGGCATTATGGTGCTGTTAATCGTGCTCGGTATTCTATTGCCGATATTCGATCTCAACTCACTGGTGAAGTAGTATTTGTGGCGTATTTTGACAGCTTATTGATGCTATAAATTGCCGGTCAGGTAACGTAGCTAGAAGTTTCAATATGCCATGGTGTTTTTACAATATTCATAAACGGTTGTTCAAGTCGCAGAGGCGCCTTCCGAGAACACCACATATCTGACCTTGGTGAAATAAAGATGAAGACTAATAATTAGAGCAAAGCAGATACTCTTTATTACTCAACATGCTGTTGTTGATTCACAGCCCTGCGGGACTTCCAGCGCGTCTCTGTTAGTATAAGAATATCGTCCATATACATAGCAGACTCTCGAATAACCAACCTGACAGAGAAAAACTGTCTCAATCTACCTTTTATGGGATATATATGTCCTTATGTCGGATAGTTGCAGTAAATATTTTACTCCTGAGTTAGGCTTACCTATGAGTTATCTTTTAGAGAAATATATGAAATTAACGTATTAGATGACAATAAAAATCATGATGTCCCAATACAATTCAAACGAAAAATTGAAGTAAAAGCATTACGATAGACAAACTAGTTTATAAAACCAGGTGAGCTGATGCGTCTCTTTTATCAAGCAGCAATCTGTCCAAGATATTTTGACGACGTACACTGGATTAGTTGCCTCAATTCATTATTACAAACATCTACTATAACGATCATTTGTTCATGAAATTCAGATTACATCATTACTTTTTACTGACCAGCTTGCCTGTGGTAGTCATCTTTACCACGCTCAGTGCTTATGGTTATATTTATTTTGCTACGGGCGTTCTGATCGAGCAGGAAACCCATGCCAACCAGTACAAGACTCACTTTCTAAGTAAGCTGCTGTGGCCACAATTCCAGCCTTATATCATATGGAGTAAAGATCAAGATGAGGCATCCTTACGTACAGCACCTGCAATGGCAGATATCGACAAAATCGTGGTGGATTTTTTTCATGATACCGATATTATTAAGACAAAGCTCTATAATCTCGATGGCATCACAGTGTATTCATCGCAACATTCACAGATTGGTGCAGACAAATCGGACAACGACGGTTTTATATCCGCTAGTAATGGCAGTGTGCGTAGCAACCTAACCTGGCGAGACGAGTTTCATGCCTTTGAGAAAACCATTATGGAGCGGGATATAGTGTCATCCTATCTACCACTATATGATACAGGTACAGGTACAGGAAAAGTGATAGCAGTGGTGGAGCTGTACTCGGATGTTACTGACCTGATGGCCCGCATTCATTATTCTCGTAATCAGGTTGTTTTTGGTGCACTTGCCTGCTTTGGTTTTTTGCTGGGTGTATTGTATATGCTGATAGTACGCGCCGACCTGCTTATCTGTCGCCAGTATAAGGAGCTTGCGGATGCTAATGAAGAGATTTCACATCTAGCTTATTTGGATAGTGTCACCCAACTACTTAATCGTCATCGCTTTGATCAAGATATAAAAGAGCTGATCCATCACTGTCGCCGCGAGAATGAGGGGTTTTCCCTACTGTATCTTGATCTTGACGGTTTCAAGATCATCAATGATAACTACGGCCATGGCACCGGAGATGTCATACTTGCCAAAATAGCGCAAAGGCTTGAGCGAACCGTGCGCGATACCGATACGGTATACAGAGTCGGTGGTGATGAATTTGCTCTATTATTGCCCGGTGCTGCTACGTTGGAGGCAGTCACTCATGTTGCAGAAAATTTGCTTGTTAAGGTAGCTGAACCAATTGAGGTCAGCGAACATTCTCACACCATAAGCGTTAGTATTGGTATTTCCTGTTATCCTAGGTCGGCATCAAATGCTAAGACTCTCATTGAGCTTGCAGATCGTGCTATGTACAGAGCCAAAGCCAGAGGCAAGAACTGTTACGAAACCTCTCAGATGGGGTAGATGGGGTAGTACATACCACGTTTTTAGCTTTTTCTTCAGCATCTGCTGTTAGCCGAAAATGCTCGGACAGTACAAATAAGCAAAGGGGCATTAATGATTGCACAGGAGGAAGGAATCCTGAATGATCTTAATATCTTCTTTGAAAATCAGGCCTGTTTTACATAAACGACATTCAAAATTTCTACCTCAATCGACCCGTACGCCACATAAGAAGCACTGGAGAAATATTGCCTAGCAGTGAAAAAATCGATAAAGCGAACGCTTGAAAGCTTAAAATTGTTACATCAAATGATACTTTTAACGGTCAATCTGTTCTTTTTAATTACAAGGGTTATTTATCATGGTTATGTTGATATCCCTATGGTTTGGCAACATTTGAATTATACAAATATCCTTATCTGACTTCGGTAAATGTGTAGTAA
>JAUVDN010000089.1 GCA_030595325.1 Gammaproteobacteria bacterium
GCGCCTTCAACCACTCGGCCACCTCTCTATAAATCTAAGATTGTCGTTTTACTTAATATTTTTGTGCTTCTATGTGCCAAGGCGCACGCTACATGCGCGTTATTCGGCACTTCGTGTGCCTCACCCCTTCGGGGCCATAATCGGAAAATCATCGATTATGTTCAAAATCGTTCCGGACGATTTTAGTCAACCACTCGGCCACCTCTCTATAAATTTCGAATTGAAGTGTTACTTTTCTTCGTTGTATAACTTTTCTAATATTTCTTTTGCACCACGAGACAGTAAATCTTCTGCCAGTTTTTCACCTAGCTGAACGCCTTCGCTGCGATGCCCGCTAACGTCACCTTGTACGATTAAGCTGCCGTCTGGTTCGCCAACCAGAGCCTGTAGGTGCAGGGTATCGCCATCGAGCATTGCGTAACTGGCAATAGGTACCTGGCAACCGCCGTCAAGGCCTTTATTTAGCGCGCGTTCTGCAGTAACTCGATCTGCGGTGTCCTTATGGTTCAATACAGAAATTAATTCGAGTATTTCTTCGTCACCTTCGCGGGCTTCCAGTCCAACTGCCCCTTGACCAACAGCGGGTAATATCCATGAAGAGGAAATGCGCTGTTTTATACGGTCAGCCATGTCCAGACGTATTAGGCCGGCGCAAGCAAGGATTATGGCGTCGTAATTGCCGTCATCGAGTTTTTTTAATCTGGAATTTACGTTGCCTCTTAAATCTTTAATCTTCAAGTCAGGGCGTTTGCTTAGTAGCTGGCTCTTTCTGCGTAGGCTGCAGGTGCCGATGGTAGCCCCGATGGGTAATTTTTGAACACTGTCTATTTTGTTTGAAACGAAGGCGTCACAAGGTTCTTCTCGTTCAAGAATCGTTGAAAGAAACAGACCTTCAGGAAATTCCATGGGCACATCTTTAATGGAATGCGCAGCAATATCTGCATCACCGTTCAATATTGCGGTTTCCAGTTCTTTAACGAATAGCCCTTTACCGCCAATTTTCGCCAATGGGGTGTCTAAGATTCTGTCACCTTTTGTTGTAAAGGTGACTAATTCAACATTTAAGCCATCGTGGGCTTTCATCAGGCGAGATTTAACATGTTCAGCCTGCCAGAGTGCCAGCGGGCTTTTTCGAGTTGCTATACGGAGCGTTGATTTCATTTAAGAGCTACTAATGAATGATGATTTGGGGAATTTAGGGCGCATTATACGTTAAAAAAGACGTCGTTGGTCACTCGTCCTTCGACACGGCTCAAAAAAGTGACAAAAGACCAATGACAAATGACCAACGACAGTGTTTTCTATGTATAATGCGCCGCTTATGGTGACCCGTTCTGGTTCCCTCGCGACGATAAACTGTGAACTCCGCCAGGTCCGGAAGGAAGCAACGGTAACAGTGACCTCGGGTGCCGAGGTGTGGCTGGGGCGGGTCGCCACCTTATTCTTTTCTGTATATACGGCTTAGTCAGTTATTTCTAATAATTATCCTGTCTAAACCTTATCTTGGCTGTAAATTAATCTCTTTCTTCGATAGACTCTGTTAGATGTTATATCGAGTGAAATTTAGCCAACAACATATCCGCTGTGAGTCATCCCGTATGAGTTATCCCGCATGAGCTACCAGGTCCTGGCGCGGAAGTGGCGCCCGCAAAACTTTGAGCAGCTAGTCGGCCAGGAACACGTTCAGCGTGCTCTGGTTAATGCCTTAAATGATGACCGTTTGCACCATGCCTATCTGTTTACCGGAACGCGTGGTGTGGGTAAGACCACCATTGCACGAATATTCTCCAAATCACTTAATTGCGAGACGGGCATCACATCGACACCTTGTGGAACATGTTCTACCTGTATGGAGATTGCTGAAGGCCGTTATGTCGATCTGATCGAAGTTGATGCGGCATCAAGAACAGGCGTGGATGATACGCGTGACCTGCTGGAGAACGTGCAATACGCACCGACGCGTGGCCGTTACAAAGTGTACCTGATTGATGAGGTGCACATGTTTTCTAAAAGCAGTTTTAATGCTTTACTGAAGACCTTAGAAGAGCCACCACCGCACGTAAAATTTTTATTGGCGACGACAGATCCACAAAAATTACCGGTAACGGTACTTTCGCGTTGTCTGCAGTTCAATTTGAAGCGATTGCCGGTGAGTTTGATTATAAGTCACATGCAACATATTTTAACGGAAGAAAAAATTGAACATAACGTCACGGCGTTGCAGCTGATTGCAGAAGCGGCTGATGGCAGTATGCGAGACGCACTGAGTTTGTTAGATCAGGCATTAGCATTCGGTGGCGGTTCGATACAAGAGCTTGAAGTGCGCGATATGCTGGGAAGTGTTTCGCGAGACAAAGTGATTAAATTGTTAAAGGCAGTGTTACAGCGTGACGCAACGCAGACTATGGCAGTAGTCGCTAATCTGGCAGAGCTATCGCCTGATTTTGAAAATATACTGGCAGAATTTTTGAGTCTGCTGCACCACATGAGTCTGGCTAAAACAATACCTGAGGCATTGGATGAGTTTGTCAGCGCACGCGAAGAACTGATTAAGCTTAGTGCGGAGGTATCGGCTGAAGATCTGCACTTGTTTTATCAGATAGCATTGATTGGTCGCCGTGACCTGCCATTATCCCCAGATGCCAGAAATGGTTTTGAAATGATTATGCTGCGTCTATTGGCATTCAGGCCGGTGGCTGCTGGTTCTGCACAATTGGGTAATCAGCAGACTGGAGCGCAACCTCCAGCAGCACATCGAGCTCAGGCTCAGAGTGCTGTGCAGCCGCAAGTTACGCAACAACAACAGCAAGCTAGCGCGCAAACTAATAAACCGACTGCACCGCAAGCGTCTGAAACAGCTGGAAATCAAGAGTTGCAACAACAAACAGCACAGGCACCATCACAAGTGCCATCTCCGGCCGTGTCACAAGCCGCACCTCAGGCTGCATCTCAGGCTGCATCTCAGGCGATAACTCACGGCTCGCCATCGAGTGATTGGCGCGAAATTGTTAATGGTCTTGGTTTGGGTGGTCTGGTTAAGCAGCTGGCAATTAATTGTACAATGCAGCAACGTGAAGGTTGTAAAATTGTATTGCAGATAGCAAGTGGTCACAGCAATCTAATTAACCCAAAAGCGAAGCAACGGTTGCAGCAAGCACTGGGTGAATATTTCAATATAGAGGCTCTGTTAGAAATTAAAGTCGTAAATCAAACAGAAACGAGTAGCGGCAAAGAAACGCCTGCACAGACAAGCCGGCGTGAAGTAGATCAGCGGCAACAGCAGGCAGTTGATTCAATTAATGAGGATAGTTTTGCTCAATCATTAAAGGAAAATTTTGGCGCTGAAGTGATACCAGGATCAGTTAAGCCTGTAACTTAATTGTAGAGGCAAATTACTTCAACAATAGATACACATTCTGCGAATGCCAGAACATAGCAGTTTAACAAGGATTGTAGGAGCGGATTTTTCACATTCCGCGAACCGCGAAGCCAGAACAAAACAAGTTTAACCAGATGGTAGTGAATGTAGCAGCTGCAACAGTAATATAAACATCAAAGTAAATAAAACAAATTATAGATAAAGAGGTCGTTATGAAAGGTGCAATGGGCAACATGATGAAACAGGCGCAAAAAATGCAGGAAGACATGCAAAAAGCGCAACAGGAAATTGCTAATATGGAAGTTGAAGGTCAGGCCGGCGGTGGCATGGTAAAAGTTTTAATGAATGGTCGTCACGAATTACGACGCGTAAATATCGATGAAAGTCTGATGAAAGATGACAAAGAAATGATTGAAGATTTGTTGGCAGCCGCTGTTAATGATGCAGTGAGAAAAATTGAGCAGGAATCTTCTTCAAAAATGTCTGGTGTAACTTCGGGCATGAATTTACCTGCTGGAATGAAACTGCCATTTTAAATAATTTCTTTCTCCCTTTGGGACACCTACATGGATGTAGGTGGTAGAGTAAAGCAGGAGCACTTACCGAGAAGGCTAGGATGAGGGCGTTTTATTTTAGCGTTCACCCTCACCCCAACCCTTTCCCAGTGGGAGAGGGAGTTTGCACAAGACCTTTAGATTTGAACTTATGTCCCCCTTACTTCAACAATTAATTGACGCACTTAAATGCCTGCCCGGCGTAGGACCAAAGTCTGCACAACGCATGGCATTTTATTTACTTGAAAGGGATACTGAAGGGGCAAAAAATCTTTCCTCAGCGTTAACTGAAGCTGTTGAAAAGATTGGCCACTGTTCCATGTGTCGTACTTTGAGTGAAAATGAACTGTGCGAAATATGCTCGAGTGTATCGAGAGAAAATGGCGCCTTATGTGTTATTGAAACACCGGCTGATGTATTTGCAATAGAGCATACCGCAGAATTTCGTGGTAAATATTTTGTTCTGATGGGTCATCTGTCTCCACTGGATGGTATCGGTCCTGCAGAGTTAGGGCTGGATCTTCTTGAAAACAGACTGGCAGCTGGTGATGTAAAAGAACTAATTCTTGCAACTAACCCTACGGTTGAGGGTGAAGCCACTGCCCACTATATTTCTGATATGGCAGCCAGGCATCGGGTCATGACGACACGTATCGCTCATGGTGTTCCACTGGGCGGTGAGTTGGAGTATATTGATTCTGGTACACTGGCACATGCATTTAGCGGACGACAGCGATTCGACTCTTAATTGATTGAAATCAAACTGGTTTATATGTGCATAAGTTTTAATTGCTCAGAGGATATATATTTATGACTGACTGCTTATTTTGCAAAATTCGTGATGGTGATATTCCTTGCGATACAGTTTTTGAGAACGATGATGTGTTTGCTTTCAATGATGTAAATCCACAGGCGCCAGTGCATGTTCTTATTATCCCCAAAAAACATATTTCTACCGTTAATGATTTAGAAGACGTTGATGAAGCCATTATGGGTAAGTTGTTTTCGGCGGGTAAAAATATTGCTTCACAGAAAGGCCTTAGTGTTGATGGTTATCGTTTAGTTGTTAACTGTAATGAAAAAGCAGGGCAGACAGTTTTTCATATCCATATGCATTTATTAGGTGGACGCAATATGACCTGGCCGCCGGGTTAACCTTGAACTATTTACATGTGTTATTAGTACATAATAATTTTATGAAAACCTTTGTTTTATTGTTTTTTCTGTCTTTAAGCCTCAGTGCATACAGTGCGCCGCATGGCGATGAGCTGTTTGCAAGACATTGTTCTGCGTGTCACGGTAAAGATGGTAAGGGTGGTGTGGGCGTACCAATCGCGTTAGCTTCATTCTTAGATAGCGTTTCTAACGAATATTTGAAGAAAACAATTCGTCATGGTCGGCCGGGAAGGATTATGCCCGCCTTTGAGAACTTAAGTGATGCTCAAGTTGGTGCGATTGTGATTCACATCAGGAGCTGGTCAGACAAGCCTGTACCAAAAGAAGATACGACGGTTATTAAGGGCAATGTTGCAAATGGTAAGAAAGTATTTGCAGGGCATTGCGCGCAATGTCACGGTGAAGAGGGTGTCGGTGGTATAGGTACAGGAGTGACCTTTTCACGAAAGCGTGATTTGCCAATCATTGCACCGGCTTTAAATAACGCAGGGTTTTTAGCAGCGGCAAGTGACGTGATGTTGAGGGATACAATCACACTGGGTCGTGAAGGCACGCCGATGACTTCTATGCTAGTTGCGGGTCTTTCAGAAAAAGATATCGATGATGTTGTTTCTTATGTTCGATCATTTGAAAAATCTGCTGCTGAGTTAAAGCAAACACTAAATAAAAATGATAATGAACCACCGGTTATTGTCATGCAATCTCCTTATGGGCTTGAGGAGACAGTTGAAAATTTAAAGCAGGCGATTACCGATCAAAACTTCACTCTGATACGAACCGATTATCTTGAGCATGGACTCGTGCCTGAAGGTTCAGAGAATAAAAAACAGGTGGTGCTACATTTTTGTAACTTTGGCTTCTTGTTTCAGGCACTGTCTCTAGATCCTCGAGTGGGTATGTTTCTTCCTTGTCGCATAACAGTGATAGAAAAAGACGGCAAGGTGCAGATAAGTACCATCAATCCAAAACGTTTGAGTAAACTATTTAATAATCATGAACTGGATTCATACTGTGATGAAATGTATGAGGTATACAATACTCTGTTAGAGGATGCCACGTTATGAAAATTTTAAATAAATATTTTCTGGTTCTTGTTATGGCGTTGATTTCATCACCGGTGTTGGCTGGAGATTTGTTAATGGTACGTACTCAGCAAAGTTTCCCTGAAGCAATGTTGGCGTTACAAACATCAGTCAAAGAGCATGGTTATGAAGTAACGCGCGTGCAACGTATTGATATTGGTTTGACCGGCATGGGTTACAAGACGGATAAGTACCGTGTTGTGTTCGTCGGTAAGCCGAGTGAGATACAATACCTGATAAACAAGTATCCGGTGCTTGCCGCATATATGCCACCGCAGATATCTATATTTGCCGAGCATGGTGAAACAGTATTGGTCACTGCTAATCCGCTGATTTATGCAGAAATGATTGATGAGGAAGCAGATAAAGTGCTCTTCAGACGTTGGGAAAGTGATGTCTATTCTGTGTTTGATGATGTGAGGGATGCAGACGAATAAATCTCTCATTAGTAGTTGTATTAAAATTAAAAAAAGCCTCGATTAAATCGAGGCTTTTTGGTTGGAAATAAAAGCTGATAAATATAAGTGAAGCTTTTTATTCCCCGTCTTTAACTTTATCTTGCATCGCAGTCAGGTACTCATCCATTTCATCCTGATCTTTGAATACACTCATGCCATCAAGAGCTTTAATGATTTCAAATACTTTTTTGATCTGAGGTTGCAGGTTCACCAGTAGGAATTTTCCGCCGCTGTTATCCATAATTTTTTTTGTCTTAAAGATAACCCTTAGGCCAGCACTGCTTAAAAAATCCAGCTCTTTAAAATCGATGATGGTGGTGTCAACCGAGTCATTAATTTCAGCATCGATATTCTGTTGTAATTCAGGGGCAGTATTACTGTCAAGGCTGCCAGCGATAGATATGCGTTTGCCATT
The DNA here is from genome assembly GCA_030595325.1 of Gammaproteobacteria bacterium. Taxonomy (GTDB): domain Bacteria; phylum Pseudomonadota; class Gammaproteobacteria; order SZUA-229; family SZUA-229. Next base: position 7,065 of record JAUVDN010000089.1, read on the forward strand.
GTTTGCTTCAGAGGTGATGGCTATTTCTAATGACATGATTAACTCCAGTACGTTCTATTTTTAAAATTTATTATATATATGTGGGCTTTGATTTCACTTAGTATAGTGCTTTGTGAGCGTAAATACATTACGTTGCTCAATTCTATTGTATTCCTGATAATCGGTTAGTGACTTGATTAGAAGTATTCCCATACCGCCATCGCAGTGATCGTCGTTATCCAGGTCGGCGCTGCAGTCGGTTAATGGGTTGAATGCGGTGCCGGCATCAGTAAAAGCTATGCTGATTTCTCTGCTGTTGCTAGACAGTACGATATCAATAGTATGTGTCTCAGTATCAGAAAAAGCATAACTGACGATATTAACGAAAGTTTCTTCGGCAACGAGTCTCAGTTCGTTATGCGTCTCATCTGGTATTTTATTTGCAGTAACGTATTCTGCAAGAAAAGATGAAATCTTTTCGCTCTCTGACAGCCCATTATTAATACAAATGGTTTTACTATTGAGAAGTAAATCATTCATAGTGGATGATGAGTAAGGTAATGTCGTCAAATTGTTCAATCTCGCCAGCAAAATCATTAACACTGGATATTATTTCATTACCAGTTTGTTCTGCATCGCTAACACTGAGGTTAGACACGAATTCAAATAATTTTTCGTCGGTATACTGATTGTCATCTTTATCGTGAGCTTCCGAGATGCCGTCCGTGTACATGATTAAAGAGCTGTTATTAGTTAATTTAAAAGTAACATCTGGATAATCTATGCCTTCCATTAAACCGAGTGCGGTGGCGCCTTTAACATCTTGCTCACTGGTCTTTTGTTCCTGCTTGATGAATGGGTTCATGTGCCCTGCATTAGACATCTCGATTGAGCCATTATCTAAATTGATGTTTCCACATAATGCGGTAACAAACATGCAGGCATCATTGTCTTGTGCCAGTATGTCGTTCATCATGCTGAAGGTTTGTCCGGGCGACAGTTCATCTTTGAGCGCGCGAGTATAAAGAGTCACTGTTTTGGCCATAAATAATGCAGCAGGAACACCCTTGTCAGAAACATCGCCGATGATAAAGTGCAATATGTTATCAGTGTGCTGGAAATAGTACAGGTCGCCGCCGACGAATTTTGCGGGTCTTAAATAGGCGAACAGCTGATAACAATCATTTTTTATGTATGCATTTCCAGAGCCAGGAATCATCGACATCTGTATGTCTGTAGCAATCTGTATTTCACTCTCCAGCTTTTGTTGCTTTGCCGTTGCCTCTTGAACTTCGCTTATGTAAATTTTTAATGCTTTACGCATCGAACTAAAGTCTTCAGTTAATGCGCCGATTTCATCTTCTCGTTTAACTTCTGGTATTTCAGTATCAAGATAACCTGCACCAATATCTTTAGTTGCACTGGCGAGTTGACCTAACGGTTTCGTTAAATACTTTGTAATAAATATAACGATAATAAATAATATGATCAGACCGATTACGGCAATCAGAGTAATCTTCTTTGTGAGTTTGTTAATCTTTGCGGTTAATTCTTTTTCTGGTAGCACAATGACAACTTTCCAGCCACTATTACTTAGCGTTTTAATAGCAAAGCGACATCTGCCGTCATCCACAGTTTTTGGGCAGGAAGATATAAACTGAACTGTGGCTAATGTTTTTTTACTGTTGCTATAGTGTTGCCATTTATCTGCATCGATATCATCTTTTTCTAGCTTCGTCAGGTTTGTTGCTTTACCTGAGTGTGCTACTACGACATCATTTCTGGAAATGATAAGACCGTAGCCGCTGTTGCCGATATTCATTTCATTAATAAAATCACCTAGCCAGCTCAATTGTATGTCTGCAGTTGCAATGCCGGCAAAGGTTGTATTGTCTGGCAGGTATATCGGTGTGGAATAGGTGATCATCTGAACATTGCCACCACCATCATCAAAATAAGGCTCTGACCATAATGCAGTATTAAGACTTTTTGGTTCGGTGTACCAGGATTTTATTTGATAGTTATAGTCTTCGTTTGCAAGGTCAGAAAAAGCGAGTGTGTTTTCTTTTCTGTAATAGTAGGGTGAATAATCAGCCAATGCTTTCTTTAATATGTGCGGCTCTAATGCTACCGTCATACCAAAGATTGAAGGATTGGTATTGATAAATGCTTTGATGACTTTGTGGGTTTGTTCATCAGTTACATCAGATGTGGAAATTAGCGATGCCAGTGAGTCGGTGCTTGTCGATACAGAACTAAATTTGGTTTCAATCTTGCGAACGATAGATACAGCGGTTGCGTTGGCCAGATTTTCTACACCATCTTCAAGTAACTGCAGTGATAAATAGTAGTTTGTACCAAGGACTGCGATAAAAACAATCGCACCAAGTGAAACGATCCACAGGCTGAGGTGTGCGGCCAGGCTTTTGAATTGATTGCTTTTCATTGTTATTAATTATTTATTAATTAGACCTTTTATAGCATTTGCCAGCGCATAGGGAAACTTTTAAATTTAAATGCTCGTGCAAAAAAA
>JAUVDN010000097.1 GCA_030595325.1 Gammaproteobacteria bacterium
TTAAACAACCGGCGTGCATTTAACGAGATTTGCGCACCTATCTGGCATAACGCAATCCGACACAATCATGAGCTATGCCTCATATTATTGGATATCGATAAATTTAAAGCCATCAACGATACCCATGGTCATGCCATCGGCGACACGGCACTAAAAGAAATAGCAAATGCTCTGGACGACATTGTTAGAGAAGGAGACGTTCTGGCTCGCTGGGGCGGAGAAGAATTTGCAATCATGTTACCGCAAACATCATTAGAGCAAGCCATAATCTTGGCAGAGAGGATACGGATTTCGATATCCAGACTAAAAATATTTACAGACTCTACAACTATAAAAACAACCGTTAGTCTTGGCGTCACGCAAAGAAGCACCAATACCGAGTCGATCGACAAACTATTTACTCTTGCTGACGCCAGCTTATATCAAGCAAAAGAGACCGGAAGAAACAAGGTCTGCTCTATCTAAGCGGCTCTATCTAAGCTGCTTAATTAACCACTAAGCAATTTTAATTCGCACCACATTCATTACTTCCATTTCGATACCGGCAATATTTTCGGTGGCATGATAATAAGTAAGGTTTACACACTGACCTTTTATATTCTTATATTTTTTCTTCCGTTTATATTTAAACGGAACACCGCAGCCCTCAATCATCAGTGTATTTAGCACCCATTCTTTTGCATCACGCTGCACATGAGAAGCCACTTTTACCATTTCAGAATGCGTAAGTTTCTGGTGCGTTTTTAGCAACTTGTCGACAGGGTTATTTTTCATCAGAATCTAAAGCAATATCTTCGATGACGAAGTCTGCTAACTGATCAGGGTGAATGTATTCTTCTGACTGCGCAAACCATTTTGCAGAGATGCCTACTTCGTGGACAGATTTATGATCTTTAGTGACCAGCGGGTGCCAGTCAGGAAGCACCTGACCGTTACTTAAACGTTTATAAGCACAGCTCTCTGGCAACCAACTGAGTTCAGGGAGATTTTCTATGGTTAGCTGCAAACACATTGGTACATCGATCAATCTGTTTTTATAGTCACAGCAACGACAAGTTTCAATATCTAGCTGGCGACAACTCACCGTGGTATTAAATATTTCACCGCTGTCTTCATCTTCAATTTTTACCAGACAGCAGAGTCCACAACCGTCACATAGTGATTCCCATTCATCAGATGACATCTCTTCAAGCGTTTTTTCTTCCCAGAAGTTATTCATTTATAAAAGGCAATTCGCGGAATGAAAAAATTCCGCTCCTACACAAAAAAATAAAGTCGCAACATCTAATCCGTTTGTGAAAAAATTATTCATTATTCATTATTCATTTGGGCGCTACGCGCCCACACCCCATCTCGGCTGCAGCTTATGTTCAACATTCAACTGATCCAATATTTTAGCCACCACAAAATCAATCAGGTCATCGATGGTTTCTGCATTATTATAAAACCCTGGATTAGCACACAGCATCACCGCCCCCATGCGTGAGAGTTTTAGCATGTTTTCCAGGTGAATATCCGAGTACGGTGTCTCTCTTGGGACAAGGATTAATTTGCGCCTTTCTTTCAACATAACATCCGCTGAGCGTTCGATCAGATTATTGCTTGCGCCTGTAGCAATCGCTGACAATGCACCCATTGAGCAAGGGCACACCACCATCGCGTCAACCAGACCACCACCGCTAGCAGTCGGTGCGGTCCATTCGTCTTCACCAAAAACATGTAGCAGACCGGTACCACAGCCATACCGCTGAACAAGAAATTCCTGCATATCTTTGCAGCGTCCGGGCAAGGCAATATCTGTCTCCATACCAATAACGACTTGCGCGGCCTTACTCACCATCAGATAAACCGTGTGCTCTTTCTGCAGTAATAACTCCAATAGACGAAAACCATATTGCACGCCAGATGCACCGGTTATAGCCAAAGATATAATTTGTTTTTTGGTGCTCATGATTTATGGCTCATAAATTATGCAGCTTCATGCTGTTTCGATAGAGCATCAAGCATCCTCTGATGTATTGCCTCAAAACCACCATTACTCATAATCAATATATGGTCGCCAGTTTTCGCTTTTAACATTAGATGATCAATTATACTTTCGGTACTTGAATATATTTTAGCCGAAGTCTTTGAGGTTGAAACCACATCATTAAGATTCCAATCCAATCCTTCCGGCTGATACAGACAGACTTCATCAGCCTGCTGCCATGAATCACTTAAGGTTTCTTTGTGCACACCCATACGCATAGTATTAGAACGCGGCTCCAACACTGCATAGACTTTGCCATTGCCTTGAACTTCTTTCATCGCCATCAAGGTTTCTTCTATCGCGGTTGGGTGATGTGCAAAGTCATCATAGACGGTTACACCGTTAATCATGCCTCGAACTTCAAGCCGTCGCTTAATGCCTGTAAAATCTTTTAACGCTTCACAAGAAAGCTCTATCGGCACACCCGCATGCTGCGCGGCTGCAATTGCAGCCAAGGCATTCATACGATTATGCGAGCCGTGCAGGCTCCAGTTAACACTGGCAACTGCTTTGCCATCTAACCGCACTTCAAATACTTTGCCATCAGCGCTGGTTTCACCAATCGACCAGTCATCATCGCTGTGTCCGTTATTATTACCAGCATCATGCGACTTATGGATTGCAGCAACTTCTGACCAGCACCCCATATCCAGAACTGATTTAATATTTTCATCTTCACCATTTTTTACGATAAGGCCGTCACCAGGAATGGTCCGCACAAAATGATGGAACTGTTTTTTTATGGCATCGAGATTTTCAAAAATATCTGCGTGATCAAATTCAAGATTATTTAAAACTGCAGTTCTTGGATGGTAATGAACAAACTTCGAACGTTTATCAAAAAAGGCGGTATCGTATTCGTCAGCTTCGACCACAAAGAAGGGATCATCACCGATACGCGCAGACAAGCCAAAGTTTGCGGGTATGCCGCCGATTAAAAACCCAGGGTTCAACCCGGCATATTGCAGCATCCAGGCGAGCATACTCGATGTCGTAGTTTTACCGTGAGTACCGGCGACCGCTAAAACCCAACGCCGATTTAAAACATTTTTTGACAGCCACTCAGGTCCTGAAGAGTATGCAATATTTTTATTCAAAACATATTCGACGGCTTCGTTACCGCGCGACATGGCATTACCGATAACGACCTCATCGACATCATCTGGAATATCGCTAGCCAGAAATCCTTCGCACAGTGTTATACCCTGCTCTTCCAGTTGCGTGCTCATCGGCGGATATACATTTGCATCACAACCACTGACCTCATGACCAGCCTGTTTAGCCAGTACAGCGATACCACCCATGAATGTGCCACAGATACCTAAAATATGAATTTTCAACGCTTCACAACTCCTGCAGTTAACTCAGTCATCCTGCTGCTTCACCCCGTAGAGTTGCCGGGAAACAGTAGTTGCGACAAAGCAACGGAAATAAAAAATAATGACAATGATAACGCCAACGCACTAAACATTTTCATCTCTAATGCATGTTTAAATATATGTGCTTTTACCAGCACTTCCCAACTTATCAACAATAAAAACAGTAATGACATCGATGATTTCATTGATTCTGTTGCTGCCACATCCGAAAGAACAACAAACACCGGCCATGATAATAGGTTAAATAGTATTCCCACCCCTAACATCGCACTAAATGTCTGCATCATTCGAGCACTACGATTTAATCCGCGCAATACTGCATAGGTAAATACATATTGTATCGCTAAACCCATAACCATACCGGCTAACATATCGTCAGGTGCCAGCGTTGTCTGCAACACAATAAAACCTGAAAAAACATAAACCACTGCCAATCGCACGGTATATTGCAATGAATACGATAAATCCTGCGGTGCAGTCTTTAAAATCAACAAAGCCAGTAATTTTTGAAGGTCAGACATATCTACATAGGGCATAATACAATAATAAGTATTATGACAAAAAAACAGCTAACAATCACCCAGCCTGACGACTGGCACCTACATCTTCGAGATGGTGATGCTTTAAACAGTGTGGCGCCATTTACCGCCAGACAGTTTGCGCGCGCTATCATCATGCCCAACCTAAATCCACCTGTTACCACGGTAGTTCAGGCAGTGGAATATTTGGATCATATTCTGGCCGCTGTCGACGGTACTAACTTCGAGCCACTGATGACTCTCTATCTGACCGATAACACACCGGCAGAGGAAATTATCGCCGCACGAAAAAGCTGTTTCATTAAAGCTCTTAAATTATACCCTGCAGGTGCTACCACCAACTCTGATGCTGGCGTTACCAATATCAGACACTGTGATGCAGCGCTAGATGAGATGCAGAAATGCGGCTTACCACTGCTGGTCCACGGCGAAGCTACTGGACCGGAAGTTGATGTTTTTGATCGTGAAAAAGTTTTTATCGACAAGACGCTGCAGCCACTTACACAACGCTTCCCCGAATTAAAAATTGTGTTCGAACACATCACCACGAAAGAAGCTGCCGATTTTGTTATACAGTCTTCAGATAATGTCGCAGCAACTATTACACCTCAACATTTACTACTAAATCGTAATGCGTTATTTCAGGGTGGACTACAACCGCATAACTACTGCCTGCCGGTACTAAAACGTGATACACACCAACATGCTCTGCTGGAAGTGATTCGCTCCGGTCACCACAAATTCTTTTTAGGCACTGATAGCGCACCACACACAAAACATAAAAAAGAAAGTGCCTGTGGCTGCGCCGGCATCTTTTCTGCCCATGCCGCTATTGAAATCTATGCAATGATTTTTGAACAACAGAATGTACTAGATAAACTTGAAGCATTTGCCAGCTTCAATGGTCCTGATTTCTATGGCCTGCCACGAAACAGCAAAACAATTACACTCATTAAAGAAGACTGGCCTATCCCGGATGAGTACCCACTCGGCAATGAATCACTGGTACCCTTTTTAGCGGGTCAGACGATCGGCTGGAAACTTGCAGAATAAAGCTTATGAGTGAAGAAGAGTTAAAATTAATGTCGCGCCGTTTTCGTGGCTACTACCCGGTGGTAGTGGATGTTGAAACCGGTGGTTTTGACGATAAAAAAGACGCTTTACTGGAAATTGGCGCCGTCACATTAAAGATCGATGAAAACGGCAATATGACAACTAACAATGAATACCATTGTCATATCAACCCGTTCGAAGGCGCTAACATGGACCCTGCTTCACTTGAAGTAAATGGCATCAATCCTCACCACCCGTTTCGTATCGCCGCCGCCAAAGATGAAGAGACAGGTGTCCGCGAGTTATTCCGTTTTATCCAGAAAGAAATGAAGCAGCACAAATGCAAACGCGCCATCATGATCGGGCACAACACCGTACTGGATCGAAATTTCATATTTGCCGCGGCTGAACGCAATAAAATATCACGCAATCCATTTCACCCATTTAGTATGTTCGATACCGTTAGTCTGGCTGGCCTGGCTTATGGTCAAACAGTTCTATCACGTGCTGCCCAGGCAGCAGGTCTGGAATGGGATAGCAACGAAGCACACTCTGCACTGTATGACGCTAGTCAGACAGCCAGACTGTTCTGCACCATCGTCAACACCTGGGCTGAATCAAGCGGTCCGGTATGGAGCAACTCTAAATAATCGAGAAAAACAGCTAAAACTTAGCTATAGTTTCAATATCAATGTATTTTAATGGGTTTTTAGCCCCATAAAGGACTTCATGAGCAGTAAAGACCTCTCAATCATCATCGTCGATGACCTACAATTCAGTCGTATTGTGGTTAAAACCGCACTAAAAAAAGCCGGATATAACGGTGTTCGCATGGCAGATAGCGCTTCTGAAGCATTAGCCATGATAGAACAAAAACCCGCTGATGTAGTACTTGCTGACTGGATGATGCCGGAAATGGACGGCCTGGAACTAACCCAACACATCAGACAGCGCGACGAAGAGAAAGGTACATACACCGCAATCATTCTATTTACTGCACATGACGGTATGGAATATCTGGTTAAAGCATTTGACCACGGCGTAGATGACTATTTGTGCAAGCCGCCCAACCCTCAAGAATTGGCCGCACGTGTTAACGCCGCAGCCAGAGTCGCTGCATTGCAAAATGATTTACTGGTAACCTCTCGCGAGCTACAGCAAACCATCAAAAACCTGGAGCAGATGGCTCTGGTTGACGAAGTAACCGGCGCTGGTAATGAACACTTTCTAATAAAGAACCTTAAGGCACACCTACTCGAAGCATCTAACCGCCGCGGTGGTGTTTGTCTGGCATTGGTAGAGATGCGTGAACTGAATGAACTTGCCGATACCCATGGTGACTTTATCATTGACGAAATTCTAATCAGTCAGCATCGACGCCTGCGTCGGGCAGTGCGACCCACCGATGTAGTCGCCCGATTAGACAATAATATCTTTGGCATCATCATGCACCACTCAAAAACTAAAGATTACAAACATTCAGCAATCGAACGTATTCTGACCATGATAAATAATCGCGCTTATAAAACCACCGCAGGAAATTTAAATATCACTGGCTTTATCGGTGTACATTATTATCGTGGCGATCAGGCAATCATTTCTGCTGACTTAATGATCAAACAGGCTGCGAGTAAGCTTGATCAAGCGAGAAATGATAAATCACTGAGTATCGCTTACTAGAAAAATTTTAGTTATCTAGCTTTGCAGAAATAACATCGCGGAATGAAAAAAAATCCGCTCCTACAATAGGAGCGGATTTTTTATTACTGACATTTTTCGATGGCAGAACCTTAAATCAAAATCTACGGCTTATGATGCACACAAACACCAGCAAGCAATGACTTAAAAGTTATTCGCTTGCAGTATCAATCATCTTTTTCAGATCACCGTTTTCAAACATTTCCAGTGTAATGTCACAGCCACCAATTAACTCACCATCAACATAAACTTGTGGAAAAGTCGGCCAATCAGCATAACGCGGTAGATTCTGGAAAATTTCAGGATCAGCTAATACATTGCAGTAGCCAAATTCTTTACCAACTTGCTTAAGCGCTTCGACGGTACGACCGGAGAAACCACACTGCGGAAACTGCGGCGTGCCTTTCATATAGATCATTACTTTATTGCCCTTAACCTGCTCATCAATTCTTTCTAAAACATCAGCCATTTCAAATACCTATTAAATTTTGTCTTACTTAATTATACCCTGAGTTACTAAATATTAACCTTAACCATCGTTGGGTAAAACTGATATGGGGGTGTTTTAGTGAATATCAAGCCGAATATCAGCAACTGTCTTAATTTTCCTGTATTAGCACGTACATGACATCAGCCGTCTTATCGTGCCATTTATCTATAACGGTAGCGCTTACCTTAATGTTTTTTTCGTCCATTTTCACCACCGCCTGAACCTGGCCGTAACTCTTTCCTGCTTTTTCAGTAGAGACCTGCTTCATCGTCATATCCGCGCTGATATCAACCGATACGCCTTTGGACATGGCGATATATGCCAGGCCTTTTTTATAAGCACATTGCTCTTGTGCAATAGCACCTTTTACATGCGCACCGCATTTTCCAACAAAATTATTATCGGGCTTATCTATCCAGTCTGGACGGCCATCATTTTTGACCTCTTTGGCACAGCCCACGGCAAGCAGAAAAACAAATATGCTTATCAATAAAATTGGTTTATTCATCATGCCTCGCCCTTTAGTCTTGCAGATACCATGTGTTGCCGCCGCTTTGTCTTCGTATGATTATCAGAGCACTGACAAAAAACTAACGACTAATGTTCTGTTGCCACCAAAGCTCCAGTGCCGCCAGATGCCACAATTTGCTACCCTGTAACCGGGTTAGATAGGCTTCCGGTTTATTCAATAAGGTTTCCACGTAAGTACTATTATACAAACCACGCTGCTTTGCGCTATCAGATAATAGGATTTCTTTCATAAATTCAAGAAACTCACCACGTACATATTTCAGCGCTGGCATCGGAAAATAGGCTTTACTGCGATTGACCACACTGTCTGGCAGAAAGCCGCGCGACAATTCTTTTAATACATGCTTGCCGCCATTGGGCAGTTTCATTTCCGGCGGCATGGATGCCGCTAATTCGATTAACTGCGTATCAAGGAAAGGAACTCGCGCCTCCAACCCCCACGCCATAGTCATGTTATCAACACGCTTAACCGGATCGTCTACGATCAATGTAGTTACATCCGCAGCCAGTACTCTATCGAGATACTCGTCAGCTTCAAACTCATCCAGCAAGTCTTGCATCAGCTGAGACGTTACATCCTCAGTATGAAAACGGCTGTTTACCGTTTCCAGATACTCAGCATGGTCACGATCAAAATACTCATCAGAAAAACGTTTGATACCCGGTGTAATCGAATGATGCATACGCGGGTACCAGAAGTAACCACCAAATACTTCATCTGCTCCCTGACCGCTCTGCACCACTTTCACTTCTTTAGAGACTACTTCGGACAACAGATAAAACGCCACCGCATCCTGACCGAACATGGGCTCTGACATATTGGCAAACGCTTCCGGTAGTCGTGGCAAGACCTGATCATTAGGCACCATTAACTGATGATGATCAGTTTCAAACATCTGTGCCACCGCATCAGAATATTCGAACTCATTACCTTTTTCTTCGGGCGCATCTTCAAAACCCACAGAGAAAGTCTTAAGTCCTTTCTGGCCCGCTTCAGCCAGCAAACCCACCAGTAAACTGGAGTCGATACCACCAGACAACAATACACCAACAGGTACGTCAGCAATCTTTACTCGTTTCTCTACTGCACGTTTCAATTCATCATGAATCGCCAGCACCCAGTCCTGTTCACTCATCTTCGCCCCTTCTATTTCAGGGGGACGTTTTGCTGTTAAAGTCCAATAACGTTTTTCAGTAACATGTCCTTTTGAATCGATAATTAAATAATGCGCTGGTTTAACTTTTCTAATACCGTTAACAACAGTGCGTGGCGCCGGGAC
>JAUVDN010000021.1 GCA_030595325.1 Gammaproteobacteria bacterium
TTCACCACAGAGGACACGGAGGTTTTTTATTGTTAACCGCGCCGCAGGCGCGTTTAACAATAATAAGGCTTTCCTCTGTGACCTCCGTGTCCTCTGTGGTGAGTAGCTTTTAAAGTTTTTGACTTTGTCAGCTATGACTCATCAGCAGACGTGCAGATTACTATGGTTAATTATTTTCTTTTAATATTTTATGTTTGGATCGAATAAAGTCCTTGTGCGGAACATGTAACAGGTCAGCAAGCCGGCGCAACAGGTGTTCTTCATATTTGTCTAGCTGATTATCAGCGTATGCTAGTTGCCAAAGATCTTCCACCAGCTTTATTTTTTGTTGCTGTGTGTAATGCTCATTCAGCAGTGAGGTGAATGCGAAGTAATCTGTGGCCTCATGTTTTTCGGTATGAGCCAGTTCAATTAAGTCTTCTATTTCAGTATCTTTAAGTTCGAATCGCTGTTTTATCAGTTCTCTTAATTTGCTTTCTTCTTCACTGGTGACCTGTTCATCAACATGTAGCATTTCAACCATTAGCGCAGCAGCAGCAAGTTGCAGTCGATGTTCTAGAGGTGCTTGGTTTTCTGTATTATCGGACAGATATTGTTCGAAAAATTTCTGTAATTTTGAAATCATGATTATTTAAGTGTCGCTAATGCGGTGTCTATCTGTTGTTCACTGAAACCGCTTATTTGGTAATCACCAATTAATAATATGGGGACTGCGCCGCCGCCACGTTCTTCATAAAGATGTTTTCCAGCAGCAGTATTTTCCATATCATATTCGCAGTAGTGGATATTATTTTTTTGAAAATATTTTTTTGCCTGATAGCAATAGGTACACCACCAAGCACCCAGCATAATTACATCCGGTTTACTGGCGATAATCGCTGGTGTGCAATCGATAGTGACAACAGGCTCGTGTCTGTTGAGAAGTATCATTGCGATCATAAAAAAGGCAATGATGAACAAACCCGTGTTTTTACGTCTTGGTCTGTTCTTTATCTTCTGGTTTTGTTTATCAAGGTGATTGATCAGAAATGCCTAATTTAATGTCTGTGATGTAAAGACAAGAACGATCAAAACAGGTTCAATTAATGCTGCCTCAATTAAAGCCGACTCAATTAAAGTTGATTTAATTAAAGCTGGTTCGATAAAAACTAACCGCTGCGCCAGTGTTTCTCTGTGCTTTATGTCCGATATTTTTTAGCGTGGTCGTGTATTCTGGCGCTGATATGAGCGCAATTGGGAGATGAAGTGACGTCTGTAATAAAGCACGGCACTTGAGCCGTTGGCCTTAACATCGATTATTTTCCAGTCGTTGCCCTTTCGTTTCATGCGAAAATCTAGACGGACAGTCGGTGTGCCTGGTTGATAGATAGTGGTGCTGACAAAAGCTTCAGCTGTGCCGCGATAACGTGCAGGGTAAAAGCGTATGCGCGTGTTTTTTGCATCAAAGCTGCCCAGATGTTTTGCCAGGCTGGAAAGAAAAGTTTCTCTCAGGCTGCGTTGAAAATCTGATTTATCTTGCTCGGTCATGTTTTTAGAATAACGACCGGTAATCCAATGTGACATATTATTAAAATCAAAATGAGGAATAATTTCATTTTCGATAAAACCACGAAGGTTTGTCGCGTTTGCCTTGTCTGAGTTACTGCTGAAAGCGGTGATTTTCGCCAGTGTTGTGTGTATCACATAGGCTGGATCTGTGGATTTAACAGCTGCTTGAGCATAGGCATATGACAGGGATGAAGTAAGCAGCAGAGAAGTAAAAATAAGCAGTAATCGTGTTTGCCTGAAGAAGAGTCTGGCAGCTTGAGTGGTGATTAAATACATTTTTTGGTACCTGTTTCTGGGGTGGATATGATTTCTTCAAGGAGAAATTATTGCCCTATGATAACAGGAAAATGTCCAGGTTCAACAGTTGTAGAGAGATGTTCGAAATTAACCAGATATAGCCGGTTTGGTGAAAAAATACGGCAGTTGCTCTGCGATGCTGAGAGTTATCGAGTGGTAGACTGTTAGTAAAATTTGATTAGTAAAACTTAAAGCGGGCGATACGTTTTATTTTTACTTCACTGGTCTTGCCAAAAACAGTAACACGGGTAATGATGGGTGAATTTCCTCGGCAGTAATCTTCAAATGGTGTGCGTTCACGTACATCAAAATCATCATAGGTCACCGTAAATGCTGATGAGATAGAGGCACCACAGGCACCGTTCAGATTTTTACTGAAAACTTGAGGCTCAATCGTCACTGTATATTCACCAGTGCTTAGTTTGCATTTTTTTACAATTTTTTTAGTTCTTACGATGCGGGTTCGTTCAGTATTACGGTCGATCTCAACCAGATCCCAGGGAGAGTAGGTGCCGTCTGCATCTGAATATTGATATGATGCGCCTTCATCACTTTTAAGAAGTGAATTGGTCAGCGTAATGATGTCAACTTCCGGGTCGCACTTGTAGGTGACTAGCGGATATATTGCCTCAGCCGCAGATACGCTTGCCGCACAAAATATGGAGGTTAAAGCAAGCATTATCGCAAGCATTTTCGTTTTCAGTTTGGTCATAACTACACTCACAAGCCGGATAAGCATTTAAGACTTGTTTGATCATTCTATCCACTGAACACATTTTATCCTTGTTATTCTTAACTGTTAGTATAGTTAATTTATAGTTATTTGCATAACTTTTGATAACCCTGAGTGTTTCTGAGCGTTATTGATGAGGAAAAGACAGGCGACTCGATTAATATCATTCGTGATAGTAGTAGTCGTATTTGTGCAGCAGCCCCTTCATAAATGTCCATGCTTCGTTGTAGGTGAGGCCACTCTCTTTAGGGATGACTATTTTTATATATAACTTTTCAGGGTATTTCTTTTTAAGTTTGGCCAGCTTGCTGTATAGCTGTTTTTCTGTCACAACTGAGTAGTACTTTTCGCCAGAATCTTTAAAGCGGATGCGTTCCTTATCTTTGATGCGTTCAAAGTTAACACTGACAACATATTTGCCTTTAGCGGAACGTGCAGGCTTTACCAGCTTGTCATATTTGACTTTAAGTGAGCCGAAATTGTCTTCTAAACTTGCCAGTTTGCGTGATTGTGTATCACGCTGCTGAGTGATGATAATGATTTTTTGACGTTCGTCTTCGAGAGATTGCTGTTTCTGTTCAACATCGATGCTGAGTTGTGACAGGTTGGCTTCCATCGCTGAGATCTGCGAGCTCAGACGACTGATCTGATTTTCGTTTTTGTTAACTGAATTTTTTAACTGTTCGTTATCAGATAAAACGATGATAATCTGTTTGTCTTTGTCTTCCAGCGCAACGTTTAGTGAATTAGTCTGTTCGCTGGCCTGCATCAGCTGCATGCGTAACATCGATACTTCGTTTTGTGCCTGAGCTAGCTGCTCTTCCAGGGTAGCGTTTTCTTCGGAGGTATCGTGAATGATTTTTTCTGCTTGCTCCTCAGCAGCCATACTGTTTCGCAACTGGTCCAGCAACTCCCAGTTTTTCACCATCAGCAGCATCGAGGTGAGCAGGAAAATGATTACCACTACCATCATGATGTCGGTAAATGCGGGCCAGAAGCTTTCGCTATTCAGGTGGCCACGGCGCAAATCAACAAATTCTTCGTTCACGATAGATTCCTATGCTTAATTAAAACTAGAACGATTAATCTGCAGACAGACGGAAGCCGTCACGTAACAGTGATTTAATTTCATCGATATCGGTACTGAGTCGCATTAGGCTTTCTGCGTTGTTGCCTGTTAATGCACTGAGGTTACGACCGGCTTCGGCAAAATCAGCCTGTGTGCTTGCCATGACGCTGGCTGCTTCATGCAATGCTTTGACCAGGTTACCTACTTCATGCAGCATGCTGTCTGTCTGATAGGTAAAGCGAGGCATGATGTAAAGTGTGGTCGCCTGTTCGATACCGCTTAATAATTCGGTTTGAACATCGGTTAATTTCATGTAGAAGTAACCGAAGAATAAATAACATACGATGGCTGTTGCGGTGGTTGAAAGCGCGGTCGACATGCCGTGGATAACGATGCTCATACCGCTGATGCCATCAGCACTGTCGATGATATCGGAAGCACCGACCAGGGCAATCGATAGAGATATGATGGTACCGAACACACCGGTAAGAATTAGAATATTACTGATGAAGCGTGGCAGACTCAAACGTGTGCTTTCTGTTGCGACTAATGTGGAAGCCAAAGCGCTGTGGTTGACAGCAACGTTATGTTTGCTGATTTCCAGCACAGAAACATAGCGGTTGTGAATTAATCTATTTTTATTAATGCGGTCAGTGGGCAAGGCTTCTTCGTTCTGCATATTTTTTATGAAACGGGCCAGTGCATTTTCTTCGCGGCTGTAGCGTAGCAATAGAGTAATAATGCGGAACATACCCAGAAGAAACAGGCCGAGAATGCTGCCATTGACGATGTAACCGGTATTGGTCGCCTGATTTTTGAAATAGAAGTCGAGTAGAAACTCGTGATTAAGTAATAATAAAAAACCCAGCAGCACCGATAACATTAAAAACTGGAATAAAACGCTACGACTGTAGTTTGCGTTGTACTGAATCATAAAACTGCCTGCTGTTCTTGATGATTAGGTCGGGAATTAATAATGAAGCATTAAAAATTGAATTTATTAAGTTGGCGTATTGTACGCTCTTATTGCTAACGGCACATTAGCAATAAGCAATACAGTCGCTCTACCAAAAGAGTTACAAAACAATGATTTGCACTGAATTTATTGAAGCGTCTAATCTTTGTCTAAGCCGAAATTAATGCCGATAGAAAGACGGTGTTCTGAGCTGTTGTTTTTAGATACTTCATGACGAACGTTGGGTTTGAAGAAGATAAACTCACCTGCAATGGGTGTGATCTCAAAGCGTTTTTGTGTGGCATGTTTAGTGTCATCATAAATGATCAGATTGCCAGAGTTTTCAGGGACAGTAACGTAATAAGCGCATGACAGTAATTCATCATCATCATCATGAGTGTGCAAGGTAGTGGTTGAATCAGGTGGCATGTAGTTAAACCAGTAACCAGCTCGCAGATTGTGTTTTTGTAAAATTTCTTCAGCAAGCACAATAGCTTCTTTCATTAATGGCTTAAGTTCAGGGATATGTTTCTCATTCAGATAGATGTTTTCATAGCGACTGCCAAATAAGTGGGTGCGCTTAATATCAGGTTGCTGATACTGTCGCAGAAAGCCATTAAGTACTAACTGATTAGACTCGTCAGTAGTAAAGTTTGGTTTTTTGCGATAGTAAAGTTTGCTTGTTTCTGGCATAAAATTCGGTTGCACAATTTAGATAAAAGGGTAAAAAGATTTCTCTGCTTTGTGACAGGTTACTCAAAGTAGATAATCATGTGTACCACAGGTCAGAGTTGAATGGTCGAGTTTAGAGGAAATTAGTTATAAGATATTGATATTAATCATAAAAATATGATTGCAGTATTATTTGCATATATAGGTATAAAAACCTTCAAAGGCTGTTGATTTGATGGTTTTGCCTTATAATTGATAAAAGTCAAAATTTACGCCATCACTAGGAAGATTTCTATGTTGCGTTACTCAACACGTTTATTATATTTTGTTTGTCTGATATTCGTTTCATCGGCATCTTTTGCGACGATAACCTTTGAGGGGAGCTTAGGGGTGAAGCAGGCGCTTAGTAGTTGTACTGGCTGTCATTATGGTGCGGATGCTCCAGACGCTTGTCTAAACACAGATGATCAGGGCGGGGTGGCCACTGGCTGGTACCATAATGACGGTAGTGATGCGGAGCAATATGACTCAGCAAGTGCGTGTCGTCCAGCAATTCAAAAACGCACGGACCATACAACAAGTCAGGCAAATAATTACGTCTATATGCCGCAGATATCTACCTGTGACCCGGGTAATGATTTTGACCCTGGCGGTAGGGATACATCCGGTTGTTTATCAGGCAATGATTTTACCGTTGTGCAAGGTTGGGGCGGTACGCGCTGGGCGAAGCCGGTCGTAGCAACATCCGCGAACGATACCAAAGATAACACTTCGGCCACCTTAAAAGGCACTGTTGACATGAATGGATCAGCAGCAGTCACCAATGGTACTAAATTTCTCTGGGGTACAAATTCTGCTTTAGCCGGGGCATCTACCAAAACCGTAACAAATCCGAGCGACTCGGGTGGCAATAATACTGCGGTTAATATGACTAACGGCAGCTTGACTGGTTTGGCCTGTAACAAAAAATATTATTTTAGAGCCAGTGTGCAAAACGGTAGAGGAACTGATAACGGCAATATTTTAAATTTTACAACCGATGCTTGTTCAGCGCCGGTTATTAATGTCAATGGTTCTGCCAATAATGGACCCATCAATATCAATTTAAGCAAGGGACAAACACTTAGCAATGCCGATTTACTCATCACAGCAACCGATGCTGATCACACCAGTACGCTAGACTGGAGTATCAGTAGCCCTGCAACCACCGGTGCTATCACTGACCCGCTGGTGGCGGGTGTTGCAACCACGACGAGTACAAATACGGCCAACCCAACTATTTCATATACTGCGCCATTACTCGTGCCCACTGACCCGGTTGTAACGTTTACCGTGCAGGTTGAAGATGAAACGTCGGCTACAACATTAAAAGATACCATCGTTATTAATGTAACCATCGTTGATAATGCGCCAATAATTGATCAGGGTGCAAATATGAACTTTCTGGTCACTGAAGATAGCATGAACAATATACTTCAGTTAACAGGTACGGATCTTGATGGTGATGCGCTTACCTGGACAACGGAAAGTTCTCCTGCTGGTACTTACAGTGGTGTGCAGAATGCTGATGATACCAAGTTTGATATTACGTACACACCAGTACCAGATACAGATATAACCAATGCGACCAGTTTTACAGTTCGTGTTACAGACGGTGTAGGTTTTTTTGAGATAGTAGTTTCTGTGGATATCACAGCACAACCTGATGACCCGGTGGCAAACTCTGATCCTAGCTATACAGTGTTGGTAAACAGCACGAATAATACGCTTGATGTGTTAGCGAATGATAGCGACGTTGATACCCTTGATACAATAACGCTGGCGACACAGGTAATCGTTGGCTCAAATGGTGGTGCTATAACAGTAAACAGCGCTGGCACAATCAACAATGATATAAATTACACACCACTCGCTGATGCTGTTGTAACAGAAACATTTACCTATACAGTGACTGACTCAACTGGTCGCACAGATACAGCACTGGTCACCGTATCACCACCGGACACTGACGGCGATGGTGTCTTTGATTACATCGACAACTGTGCGGCAACACAAAATGGACCTCTGGGAGGCTCTGATAATCAAGTTGATAATGACGGTGATGAAGTCATCAATGTGAATACTATTAGTAATCCCGTAGATCCGCTGGTCGGTGGTGATGCCTGTGATACTGACGACGATAATGATGGCATGTTAGATGTAGATGAATTGTTGTATCCAACTTGTCTTGATAAGGATAATGCCGCTGATGCCACAGAAGACTGTGATGGTGATGGCCTCGATAACATTACAGAAATTAATGATGGTAATCCTGATACTGTGCCAGATGTGGATAGTGTCGGTCCAACAGTAAATGCACCTGCTGACATAACCATTGATGCAACTGGACTATTAACTATTGTTAATCTGGGAACGGCTACAGGTAATGATGGTAACGATGGTGAAGTCACTATTATTAAAGCGGCTGTTAATTTAGATGCGGGTCAAATTGCAGCGTTAGAAGCACAGACAACAGGTTGTGAGCTGCTTGCAACTTATGAAACTGATATAGAGCCTTTTGCGCCAGGTATGCATGTAGTGACCTGGGCAAGCTGTGACAGTAAAGGAAATTCTGGTCATGATGAACAGACGGTGAATGTTAAACCGTTAGTCAGTGTCAGTGCGGGGCAATCTGTCGGTGAAGGGCGCTCTGTCAGTATCGATGTGGTATTGAATGGTGAGGCTATCGATTATCCAGCATCTGTACAATATTCATTAACTGGTACAGCGACAGAATTAGATGATCATGATGGCTCTTCCGGTTTAGTTACATTTAGTGGTCCAGGTGACGTCGGTATTATCAGTTTTAATACGGCAGCAGATGGTGTAACTGAAGGTGATGAAACGGTGTTAGTAACATTGTTTGCACCAACTAATATCGCTCTGGGTAAAACTAAGATGCATACGGTTACAATTACTGAAGACAATATTGCACCGCAGGTTGAACTTGATGCCACGCAAGGTGCTAACGCAATAGGTAATACGATTTACAAATTAGATGGAACGGCGATAATTGTTGCAAGTGCCAATGACGGCAATGGGGATACATTGTCTTTTGACTGGTCGGCAACGAACTCTGTTTTACTTGCGGCATCAACGGTATCAGCAAATCGGATTGATATTGATGCTAGTGATGTCACCTTGATTTCAGGCGATTTTTATAATGTTTCAGTAACGGTTAGTGATGGAAACCTGCCAGTAACAATCGAGCGTTTAATACTGGTTAAAACAGCTGAAGTGGTTGTTTTAAGTGCAGTGGATAGCGACGGTGATGGCTTCAATGATGATGATGCTAGTGAAGGATTTGCCGACGATGATGCTGATGGTATTCCGAACTATCTGGATGATCGCTTTGCGCCATCAAATGTTATCGAGAGTCATAGCGTCACTCTGGAATCAAGTGCATTGGTCGAAACCAATCCAGGTTTACGTATTGTTAAAGGTGAAACTGCGGTGGCATCACTAGTCGATGGTATCGTGATTGGTATGCAGGATCTTGTTGCGCATGGTGGCCCGGGCGGTACGGCTGTTAGCAATGCGGATACAGAGCATACTTTCCTTAGCTCATTAATTAACTTCGAGGTACATGGTCTTACCGATGCGATTGAGTCAGTCCATGTTGTTGTGCCTCTATCATCATCATTACAGGCAGATGCTGTGTTCCGTAAATACAGCAGCAGTGGCTGGTTTGATTTTGTTATTGACGATAAGAATGAGATTGCCAGTGCTGTGGGTGAGGACGGTGCTTGTCCACAACCGGGTAGCAACAGCTACAGTGCCGGATTAACAGCGGGTCATTTATGTGTACAGTTGACTATTCAAGACGGCGGCGCAAATGATGCAGATGGTGTGAGGAACTTTATTGTTAAGGATCCTGGTGGTCTGGCGTTAGCTCCTGAGCTTGAAGAAGTAGCAAGTTCAAGCGACAGCGGTCGAGTCGGTTCGGTAAGTCTATGGTTTATGCTGCTATTATCAATAACGGCTGTGGCTGTGTGGCATCTTCGAATGAGGAAGCTGGTTCGAATCAAGAATCGACACGAAATAAATAGATAGCTTACTCTGAATGCCTGAGTGTTAATGATTGCTACAGGGATGTAGCAATCATTAATGCTCAAAATAGCATCAGATTTATCAATCTTGAATCTATTGATTTAATCTATTAAATTAATAGATTAAATATAGATATTAAATAACTTTCGAAAATCTTTTGCCGTCTTTTTCTTGCAGGTAACGATCAAATTGCATACAGATAGAGCGGGCAAGTAATCGTCCAGTCGTTGTAATTGTTATCTTCGTTTTGCTAATATTCAGTAAGCCATCATCTGCCATGTTCTGTAAATTTTTAATAGTAGACTTGAAATAGGCAGAAAAATTAATGTCCCATTTCTTTTCTAGTTTTACAATATCAAGCTTGTTGTTACACATAAGCTGATTGATTATTTCACGTCGCAGTCTGTCGTCATCTTCTAGTTCGATGCCACGAAAAATGGGTATCTTATTCTGGCTTAAATAACTTTCGTATTCTTCGATGGTCCGCACGTTCTGACTGTAGTTATCACCGATTCTACTGATTGCTGTAATGCCCATGGCAATCATGTCGCAATCGGCATTCGTCGAATAGCCCTGGAAGTTTCTCTGTAGTGTGCCATGCTGTTGTGCTTCAACTAAAGTGTCGGTCTCTTTAGCAAAATGATCCATACCGATATAAACGTAGCCGGCATTTTGCAGTTTATCGATACACAGTTGCAGTATGTTTAGTTTTTCTTCGGCAGAGGGTAAATCATCCTCATTGATACGGCGCTGTGGTTTAAACATTTCTGGTAGATGCGCATAGTTGTAGACAGCGATGCGATCAGGGTCTAATTTAATCGTGGTATCAAGTGTTTCTGAAAAGCTGTGTATGGTCTGATTTGGTAGACCATACATCAAGTCGATGTTGATTGATTCAAACTGTAGTTTTCTGGCATCGATAATGTGCTGCTTTATCTGTTCGGTATCCTGAATACGGTTGACAGATTTCTGTACTTGTTTATCAAAGTCCTGAACACCAAAACTGATTCGATTAAAACCAAGGTTACTTAAATTTGTTAAACGCTGATGATCTACTGTGCGTGGATCTACTTCGATACCAAATTCAATGTCATTATTTGCTGGAACATTGAAGTTTTCACGAATGCATTCGATGATTTCATATATTTGATTGTCGTTTAAAAACGTGGGTGTGCCGCCACCCCAATGTATCTGTGAGACCTGTCTGTCTTTGGCAAAAAGAGCACCTTGTAATTTTATTTCCTGCTTAAGCAGTTGAATGTAAGGGTCAGCTTTAGATTTATTTTTGGTAATAATCTTGCTGCAACCGCAGTAGTAGCAGATGGTATCGCAGAAAGGTATATGTAAGTACAGCGACAATGAAGTTGGTATCGGGTCGTCATTACTTCTGGCGGCCCAATCCATATAGTCTTCATCATTAAAGTTAGTGCTGAACTCAACCGCCGTCGGGTATGAGGTGTAGCGCGGACCAAATGTATCGTAGCGACGTATTAATTCTTTGTTGAAAGTGACTTTGTTATCCATTATTAATATAAGACTGAATCTTTGTTGGCAGCCTGAGTTATAAATCCAGTGTTTATAATATGGATAATGCTAAGTCACTGGCATGACTTATATCAAAAGGGATAGATTATTTTGTTTGAAACTATTCTGTGCGTTTATCGTGGCTGAATGAACGATTGCAGGGATTGTATAAGTGATTGAATTCATTGTTGCTTTTAGTAATCAGGCATAGATTATATTTTTTAAATCTTTAATCAGTATCTCTTTATCTTTCTTGTTGAGAAATGAACCTAACTCCATTTCTTTGCCATGAGAGCGTATAAATATTTGTTTAGGATGGCCATGAATTTTTGGCTTTTTAACAAAGATTTTTGACCATAAGCGGTGATACTTCCATGTGTGTTCAGCGTGGAAGTCGCCGCGTTCAATGATGACCGTGGTTTCATTAAAGGTGATAACTTCTGTATTGATGTTGGCGCGTAGTCTTAGGTATAAACAAACAAATAAAATGCCGACAAATAAGACGGAGAACGGGAAGATAAGCCATAACCCTTGAAATGCAAAATAGGTCGATATGCAAAACATGATTATGGCCAAAGAAGCGACGATTTTTAGGTTAAATTGCCAGCTAGATGAGTTATTCGGCCGAAGAATAATGGTTGCAGAGCCGGAACTTTTACTTATGCTGGTTTCTACCATAATGTGTTTTTTTATTGAAGAAACAGATTTTAGTATACCACCACCGTTTCTGATTTATTTACGGGATAGCTGCTTTTGAGTCATAGCTGACAAAGTCAAAAACTTTAAAAGCTACTCACCTCCGTGTCCTCTGTGGTGAAAATTCTTTTGATTTTATTTTTTTCTGGAGGTCAGCTAATGGCCAAAAACAGACTCTGGGAGAAATGATTATAAATTATGTTTTTTCAATCGGTATAAAAAAGCATCCCTGCTTAGGCCGAGTAATTTGGCCGCTTTTGACTTGTTACCATTGGTATATTTAAGCGCTTGATTTATTAGATCAATCTCCAGCGATTCCATATCAATGCCGTGCTCCGGTAGTATGTAACCTGAACTGTTGTCAGAGTCGCTCTCATGAATTAATAAGGGTAGGTTGTCTTTTGTGATGGCCTCGCCTGGCATTAATGCAGACACATGTTCGCATATATTTTTTAATTCACGAATATTACCCGGCCAGCTGTAGCGTTTAAGTTGGTTGAGTGCATCCGGGCTGAACGAACAGGGTTGTGAACCATTACGCCGTGCTGCTTGTTCAAGAAAACAATTGGCTAGCTCGGGTATATCTTTTCGGCGTTGTTTTAAGCTGGGAATTCGTAGTGTTACAACACTTAAGCGGTAGAAAAGATCTTGTCGGAATTTACCCTCATCAATTAATTTGAGTAAATTTCTATGTGTGGCTGCTATTATTCTGGCATCGATGATCTCGACTTCATGTGAGCCGATACGCTGACATTCACCATTTTCGACGAAACGTAATAACTTTGCCTGTAAGGCGAGAGGTAGTTCACCTATCTCGTCGAGAAAAATTGTACCGCCCTGTGCTTTTTGTACATAGCCATCTTTTTTCTCGTGCGCACCGGTAAAAGCGCCTTTTTCGTGACCAAACAATAATGATTCAACAAGCTCAGAGGGTAGTGCTGCGCAATTAATAATAACAAAAGGTTTGTCTGCGCGTTTACTGCTCTGCTGTAAGGCTTGCGCCATAAGTTCTTTGCCGGTGCCGGTATCACCTTCGATAAGAATGTGCACGTCGGCCGCCGCTGCAATTTGAGCGGTACGTATAACAGATTCCAATGCCGGAGAATGACCGACAATAGAAGTGAAAGCATTATTGTTACCAAAGTTAAACATTATGCTTTAATCACTTAATGATGGTGATGTTCCATAGGAATAAACAAACTGCCAATAGCCATGATGATAATAAGTACACCGACGACCTGCCTTGCACGTGTTGAATGGGCGAAGCGAGTAACCCATGAAGTCATAAAACCGGCAGTTATCAGTGTCGGTAACGTTCCTGCGCCAAAAGCCAGCATGGTCAGTGCGCCACTGATGGCATCACCGGCGGTCAACGCCCAGATCAAGACAAAATAGACAAGTCCGCAGGGTAACCAGCCCCAAATCAGACCATAGGCTAAAGCTTTTGGAATAGAAGCGATGGGTACTAATTTTCGCCCAATAGGTTCAAGACGTTTCCAGATAGGGATGCCAACTTTTTCTACACTGGCGAGCTGTGGTAACCAACCGGTCAGGTACAGTCCAATGGCAACCATCATAGATACGCCGATACCTCTTAAGATTGCGTGCCCCTGATCAAAGCCTGCTGATTGTAATACGCTAGTACCGATAGCACCGGCAATTAATCCAGCGACACCATAGCTGATCAATCGACCGATGTTGTAAGACAGTACAAAGGTAAATAGTTTTGGTTTGTTGTTTCTTATCTCAACAGGCAGGCTCAAACTTAATGCGCCAATAATACCGCCGCACATGCCAATACAGTGCATGGTGCTGAAGAAACCTAATAAAAAGGCAGAGGTGAGGGTAACGGGGTCGTTCATCGTTTGATGTAATGAATAATGAATAGTGAATAATGAATAATGAAAAGCATTTTATTAATACCGGCCTGTTCTTGATGGAGTTGGTGTATTTTGTTCTGTTGAGTCGGCGCCCGATTCTTTTGATGTGTTTGAATAACAACCGGTCATCATCATGGTGATACTTAATATAAATACAACAGTTAAAACTTTCATATAACTTCCCGATTATTCACTATTCACTGTTAATTATTCATTGGCACGCAAAGCGTGCCCCACATATCATACTCGTCAGTATGGGTGATTGTCACCTGTGTGATATCACCCACCTGACAGATGTGACTTTCAGGCCCGTCAGCGGAGATGTCAATGTAAACCAGACCATCGATATCGGGCGCGTCTGATGAGGTGCGTGCAACAATCATGTTCTCTTCGCTATCGATAACATCGATAATGACATCGCGTGTTTTGCCGATATTCCGTTTTAGTTTTTCAGCACTGATGCCAGCCTGTTTTTCCATGAAACGTGCAACACGCTCCTGTTTTACTTCTTCAGGGACAGCACCATCAAGTTTATTGGCTTTGGCGCCATCTACATCAGAATAAGCAAAACAGCCGACACGATCGAGCTGTGCTTCATCGAGAAAGTCGAGCAGCTGTTTAAAATCTTCTTCAGTCTCACCGGGAAAACCAGCGATGAATGTACTGCGTATGGTTATCTCCGGACAGATCTCACGCCACTGTTTTATGCGCTGCATGGTATTTTCTGACGAAGCCGGCCGTTTCATGGCTTTTAATATTTTTGGACTGGCATGTTGAAAAGGGATATCCAGATAAGGTAGGATTTTTCCCTCTGCCATCAACGGAATAATTTCATTAACATGCGGGTAGGGGTAGACGTAATGCAAACGCACCCAGATGCCAAATTGACTTAAGGCTTCACACAGTTCAGTCATGCGTGTTTTTACAGGCATGCCATTATAGAATTCGGTCTTGTATTTCACGTCGACACCGTAAGCGCTGGTATCTTGTGAGACGACTAATAACTCTTTTACCCCTGATGCGGCTAGCCGTTCGGCTTCGAGCAATACATCGTTGACCGGGCGGCTAACCAGCTTGCCGCGCAAGTCTGGAATGATGCAGAAAGTACAACTGTGATTACAGCCTTCGGAAATTTTTAAATAAGCGTAATGTCTAGGCGTTAGTCGGATACCCTGCGGTGGCACCAGATCAAGAAACGGATCATGTTCTGCAGGCAGATGTTCATGGATAGCTTTCATCACTTCATCGGTAGCATGGGGGCCGGTAACGGCTAGAACATTTGGGTGTGTCTGCTTAACGATATCGCCTTTTGCGCCCAGGCAACCGGTAACGATGACTTTACCGTTTTCACTTAGTGCTTCACCGATAGCATCTAGAGATTCTTCGACTGCGGCATTGATAAAACCACAGGTATTGACCACGACGAGGTCGGCACCCTCATAATTAGGTGAAATCTCGTAACCTTCGGCGCGTAGCTGTGTGAGGATGTGTTCTGAGTCAACGGTAGCCTTCGGGCAGCCAAGACTGACGAAACCTATACGATGCGGTGTTTTTGTTGAAGCTGAATTCATGAGAAGATTAGGCTATTAAAAAGGCCATTTTACCTTAAAAAGGGCGTCGGCAGTTGGTCGTCATCCTGACAGATTAATCAGATATTTAATTATTAGTATTTTTATGAATGAAGAACGGTTTGGTTCACTCGCACGTGTCTATGGTGTTGAGGAACTGCAGAAAATTCAAAACGCACATATTTGTGTAGTGGGCATGGGCGGTGTTGGTTCATGGGTGGTCGAGGCCTTAGCGCGCACAGGTGTTCAACACTTAACCTTAATCGACGGTGATGATATCTCACGCAGCAACATCAATCGTCAGTGCCATGCACTGGAATCGACCATCGGGCAGATGAAAGCAAAGGTGATGCAGCAACGGGTATTGGATATTAACCCTGAGTGTGATTGTCGAATTATCGAGCAATATATTAATGATGACAATGTCTCAGATCTGCTAATGCCGGATACAGAGGAAAAATTTGACTGCGTCATCGACGCAATAGACCGCATCAAATATAAATCGCTGATGATTCATTTCTGTAAAAAGAACAAAATAAAAATAATAGCTACCGGTGGTGCGGGTGGTCTGACTAATCCTACTCAGATTGAAATAAAAGACCTATCTCGAACCTGGAATGATCCCTTGGCTTCTGCGGTGCGATTAGCGCTTAGGCAGGTACATAACTTTTCACGTAATCTAAAACGCAGCTTTGGAGTGCCTTGTGTATATTCAACCGAGCAACAGCGTTATCCGGATAAAGATGGAAAGATTGGTTATCAAAAGCCGGGTGTCGCCCACCTAACCTTAGATTGCGGTTATGGTTATGGTTCGTCAGTAATGGTGACCAGCACATTTGGTTTTATTGCTGCTGCAAGATCAATCGAGATAGTTCTTAAAAAAGCCTGATAAATTTTGTTGATAGATTTGATGTCCCAGTTCACCATGAACAGATACGAGCGCTGTATCAGCAATTGCCTTTTCTATTTCTGGGCATACTTGTGGTGATGGAGGTTGTCACTGCTATTTATGAGCCCTGATAATATCGAAGTGTATTACTTGCAAGTGAGTAAAGTAATAGTTTTCCTAGAATACTAATCAAAGTTGACTGCAATAGTTAACTGAAGTTATAGAAATCTACAGTTTTATGTCTACACTTTGACTATAAAAAGTGCGTAGAACACTTTGGAAATGTAAGGGGCTCAGGAATGTCGTTATTCAGAATTTTATTTATTGTTTTATTTTCTCTTGTTATACAGGCTTGCGGAGGCAGCAGTGCTCTGGATGAAGAACCGGTGGTTACAGTTTCTGCAACTACTGCGGTAGCTAACAGCCAGAGTTTTGCCATCGCCCAGGACACTGAGCTGACAATAAAACTTGAAGGCGAAAACGGCGCTTCATACAGCTTTCGAATAACCACACGGCCGCTCAATGGCATTCTGATTGGTCAGCTTTCAGGCATTAATCCGACGCTGGTTTATACCCCAAATGCCGGCTTTATCGGTGATGACAGTTTTCAGTTTGAGGTTGCTGATGATGAAGGTAATACCTCAACCGGCACGGTCTCCATACAGGTCATTTCACTGATAGATGCAAATAAAGACACTGATGGTGATGGTCTGACCGATCTGGATGAATCAAATAAATATGGTACTTCACCGGTGCTGGCCGATACCGATGCTGATGGTTTTAACGATTATAAAGAAGTCATCACCTTTGGTTTTGATGCCAGTGTGAATAATCTGCGATTTAATCCTTTGATCGCCGATATTCCGCAGATTGATGTGCAGCTGACCAGTGCACCGGATATTTTTCTGAACTACACTACCGCCAGTGGCAGCTCGTCTAGCGTTTCTACTAATCGTTCTGAATCATCAACGCAATCGGTTACAACCAGTGAAACACTCGGCGAGTCCACCAGTTTCGAGCATGCACATACTTTTGGAGCATCGGTTGCAATCCAGGCGGGTGTGAAAATTGGTGTCGGGCTTGGTGCTGAGTCAAGTGTCACAACAACGCTTAGTTATACTGCCAGTATTGCTTATGGTGAGGAGAGTTCTCAATCATGGAGCGAAGAGCAGTCACAGGAAAATTCTACCGCTCTGGATCAGGGGAAAGCCTTTGAACAGTCAAATGACATAGCGACATCAGGTGGTGGTATCGGTATCTCGGTACAGGTAGGTAATGGTGGTGATATCAGCTATACCTTAAGTAATCTGTTTTTGTCTGCCACCTATATCGATCTGACGCGTCCTGATGCGGTCGTGCCGATTGGCAACTTGAAATTTGAAAATGCACTTGGGTTTCCGTCGTTTACATTGGCACCGGGCGAGTCTTCCGGGCAACTGAATTTTTTTACCAGTGAGTTGGGTATCGATACCACTAAAGGTCTGCTCGCAGATTCAAATGGTCTAATCATTCAGCCCGCAATATTTGATATGCTGGATGAAAACGGGGTTTCTTATACCTTCAACAATACTGCCATGCAGGTGCAGGATGCCATGATTATCGTTGATTTTGCCGGCCTTA
Organism: Gammaproteobacteria bacterium; assembly: GCA_030595325.1. Lineage (GTDB taxonomy): Bacteria > Pseudomonadota > Gammaproteobacteria > SZUA-229 > SZUA-229. The sequence goes on from JAUVDN010000021.1 coordinate 17,541, forward strand.
ATGGTCAGCGTAACCTGAGGTTGATGGTGGCTACCAATGCAGACCCCGAGGTATCAGGCATCAATATCTCTGAGATGTTGAAATCTGTTGTTGGTCTATCTATCACTACGGATGCTAGCGATGGTTTTCTTACCAGTATTGCGGGTATCTCAAACAATGAGCCTGCCGGGCGCTGGGTGATGATGCATGGTGCGCAGAGTGGCAACGACACTATTATTACCACGGTTTATACCACACCGGATGATGACAGCCGTGTGCAGTCGCTCAATTCCAATGTCGGTAACATCGTTTCTAGCTACGATATAACGCAGATATCACTGCATGGCGGAGACATTTTGCATCTGGTGTACATGCTGGATGATGACCAGGATGGTATCAGTAACCGTGATGAACTAATGTATGGTACCGATGCCAATAATGCACATAGCGATGATGACGGGCTAAATGATGGTGCCGAAGTCAATGGCTGGGAATATTCATTCATTACAAAATCGGGTGCAACCGTGGTGGAGAAAGTAACATCAAATCCGTTAGTCTCTGATACCGATGATGATGGCCTGAGTGATTTTGAAGAGGCCAATGTGACGACAGCAGATTCCAGCTTAAAACGTAATCCGAAGAGTAGTGATACCGATGGTGATGGTCTAGGTGATTTCATTGACGACCTTAACCTGGGTGCTTTTGCGCCAAATATTTTTGATGATCTTGATATTGTGTCATTCTCAACGGTTTTAGGCAGTACCACAGTATTTCCTGCAGTTGTAACAGTCAGTTATGATGTGCTGGATGTGACTGAAACGGGAATCACTCCTGGTACCGAAGGTAACGGCATCGACAATTACAGGGTACATATCTATCGTCATGTCACGACCAACGCTATCGGTTCGCACCCTGAACCGATCACGCCGCCACTGGATTTTGCGCCTGTGGTATTAGGCCAGAAGTTAACCTGTGGAATGGCTTGTGACTGGGAACTGGTGGAGATCAGTTCATCCATACCTGGCGCGGTAACAAACCAGTTTATTGACAGCAAACAGATCATAGAGAACGAGAATTATAAGTACATCGCTTATACACAGATTAATAAACGATATGTGCGCTCAAAACTGACAGCATTTGCCAGTGCGGCTGTCGAGGTGGTTACTATTCATGTGTTGCCGGGAGATGGTACTAACAATACCGCATTAACGAATGTTCGAACGGTGACGGACTTTAGGACACTGTTGAGTGATCCTGCTAAACGTATCGAGTATTCAGCGGAACATAATGAGATTTTTATCAGTGAAGGCAGTCATTCTATATCTACAGTATTTGGGTTTAAGAATGCGCTGTATGGCAAGGTGTATGATGCTACGACACTGGCCATAAAGTCGGTTTCCTCTTACAGTGGGGGTGGGTTTTTGGGTGGTAGTATAAGTGTCGATAATCCAACTCGCTTTTATTATGATGGCTGTCCTTTGCTCAGTGGTTCTGAGATACCTGGAAATTGCTGGATCGAATCAAATGTATTAACACTATTTTCTTCATCTCCAGATATAAATGGTTACATCACCGATGCTGTTGACGCCAATGATGTGGGTAATGTCCTGAGCCATCCGCTAAGCCATGGTGATGGCTCCTTTACTCTGGACTGGTTGATGAAATTTGATGGCAGCGTGATAACACCGCGTCCAGGTTTAGTATCTAATAAGCTACGGCACATCTGTGATACATACCGCTCTAGAAGCTGGACAACAGCTGATTTTAATGACGACCAGTCTTTTGATGCGGTTGCCACGGTAACAACTGATTATGTGCGTCGCCCAGCTGCGATCAACTCCAGTTGTGATGGTATCGATGTCTTTGCTGATACCTATACCGATACCAGCGGGGTTGGGGTTTATACCATTGATCCTGTTACTGGCGGCGCCACCTTCAGCCGTGCTTTGCCTGCACAGTCGGGTTGTTACAGTATCCGTTTTATCGCTTATGAATATAATGAAAATGCTGCCCTCAATGGTGGCAGTTACAACAAGGTAGCCTATCCCTACAGCGGAGAAGCCGATTTTGAGAATACCGATGATGCTGAGTTATGTCGTGATGCTGAGGGCATCTGGTCGTTGACCTCGATACAATTGGAAACGGAGCATGAACCGGCGAATATTGCAGTGCCGGCGACTACGGCAAATAACCCCAACTTTATCAACTACACCACACACCCTATGGCGTGGGATGATGATGTGGCAAGAACCACCATGGAAGGCCGTTTACGGGTGAACTACCTGATTGAGGTGACCACACCGTAGAACGCCCAAGGGACAGATCTCAGGTCTATCCTAGATGATTATAATTCATTCACGATCTCAATCAGGTTCTGGTCGGGGTCGCGGATATAAAATGATAGTAGTTTCCCGGTAGCGCCGGTACGTTCGACCGGGCCTTGAATAATTTCTACATTACATGATTGTACATAAGTCATTGCCTGGTTCAGATCTGTATCGGTTATCAGGCACAGATCGGCTGAACCTGGTGTTGGCTGTTTAGCTTTCGGTTTAAATTTATTGCCGGCTTCATGTAGGTTTATTTTCTGATTGCCAAACGTTAAAGCGGTTCGCGGTGATTGATGACCAGATGCATTGAACTCAATTGCATGCATACCTAATACACGAGCATAAAACTCTATTGTTGTTGAAATGTCTTTTACAGTGAGGACAACATGGTCAATGTGAGTAACTAAAATCATCTTATGTAGGTGCGAATGAATTCGCACCTACATTTATTTTATCTTTTAAAATTATTCATTATTCATTATTCATTATTCATTATTCATTATTCATTATTCATTGCGTTAGCTACGACTGTGTTTTATGCCTGAAATATATGGTTACAAACAGCAATACCAGCATAATCACCCAGGCGCCGATGTATAACAAGCGTGACTGATTTGCTTTATGCGCTTCCAGCCAAGTTCGCGGTTTGATACCACGAAACAAAAACACCAGTTTAGAGGAGAGGTTAATACAGACGATATTAACGGCAAGCAGTAGCGCAGCGCCCAGTGCGTGATTGTATTCGCCAATACTTAACATCAGACCAATTGTTACAGCGGGTGGCATTAATGCAACAGCGACCATAACGCCTACCAGCACGCTTGACGTACCGCTGACCAAAGACAGTGACGCTGCCGCACCAGAGGCCAATGCGATTGCGGTGCCGGAGTAGGCAACGTCTGTACGCGCCATCAGTTCCAGACTGTCAAAATTTCCGGGCCAGACCAGTCCAATACCGATAGAAAAAAGTATCGCGACGAAAATGCCGACGAAGATGGCTTTCAGTGATTCTATAACGAGTTTTGTTTCACCCAGAGATGCGCCTAATGAAAAGGCAATATTGGGTCCAAGTAATGGCGCGATAACCATCGCACCAACGATGACTGCAAGGTTGTTTTCCAGTAGGCCGATAGCGGCAACAATGCTGGATAAGATAACAAGTAAGATAAAGTTATTGTTGAGCTGGGCATCTTTTTCGACCTGCGACAGAATTTCTTCTCGGGTGCTCATCAGCGCAGCATTTTTTCGCTCTTTCTCTTTATTGTTTTCAGCGATCTGTTCTTTGTCACTTAGTGCTACTGCTTCCGGTTTGACCGGCTTAGGCAGGGCAGTGTCGAGTGGAATGATTAAGACGCGATAATTATCGGTATTCTGCAAAACGGTCTGCAGTGCATCTAATACCTTTTGACGTTTTTCAGGGCTGACTAATAGACGGGCAACGGTTCTGCTATCTTCATTTTTTTGAGTGAACCAGATGTCTTCGACTTGCTGTTGTTTAGCAATGCCTACGATGGTGTCGTGGTGACCGGCATCAGCAATGACTTCAATAATTTTCATTGCTGATGATTATAGCCGTTTTTTTAGCGGCTGACTTCTAGATCATATTTTTTCAGAGGCTACTTTCTAGAGGCTGCTGTTGAAGAATAAAACAACAACCATAACAGCAATAGCTCCCGTCAATACACAAGGAAGCTTCAAGCATATGCCTGGTAACTTGGAACAATGCTCTTTATCTTTACAATTGGTACAAACGCTCATTCAATACTCCGCAATAAGTGGTACGTTCCTGATGCTTGTCTGCTGTGCTGGCTAATTACCGCTGGGGTTACTCACCGTTGGCACAGGCTGCTTTCGTCAGGGTCTTCTACTGCTTCCGTAATTGCACATACTAAAGTATTCAGTTCATCCGTACTGATACTTTGTAGCACCTTTGCTAACAGCTCGGGTGGCACACTGGCATAAACGTTACGACCATCCCAAAAAGTTAATTTCTGGGTTGTATCGTTATGCCTGCAGCATGAACATTGTCTTCAGAATCATCCAGCTGTTCAGCGAGTGTTCTATCAACATCCATCAATTCATCGTAATAATCTTCTAGTTTTTCTAGAATATCTTCTTTTGAATTTTCAAGCAGTCTAACGGTAAAATAGTCATCTGCACAGTCGATTATAGGGGTAATTCCTGACGATGTGGCAGAGTTTATTAAATAATTGGCAGGTTTTTTTGTTGAAAAAAATGTATTTCAGCATAACGAGTAAATTATTGATATGTATCAATTTTTAAGGTTGAATGAGTCTAAAATTGACTGTGTTTGTTGAATGCTAAACATGACAAAAGTATAAATGCTGGGTATTGGTGAAGCCATAAAATAGGCAATAAAAAAGGCGGTGATAAATCACCGCCTTTAAGTTCACTCCAGCCTCCTAGGCTTATTTTTATATCCTAATCTACTTACACCGTTGGCGTGTGTAGTGAGTGTCTTTATTATTATTATTAATTCTAGCTATTGCTATCTAAGGCTAATCTCAACCCAAGTTAATCCCAGCTCAGTGCACCACCTGTCTGGTATTCAGTCACACGTGTTTCAAAGAAGTTTTTCTCTTTCTTAAGGTCGAGCACTTCAGACATCCATGGGAATGGATTAGTCGCACCCTTGTATTGCTCTGGTAAACCAATCTGTGAACAGCGACGGTTTGCGATGAACTGTAAGTACTCTTCAAACATAGGTGCATTTAAACCCAGAATACCGCGTGGCATTGTGTCGCGAGCATACTGTGTTTCGATTTCAACGGCATCACGAATCAGATCAACCATCTCCTGCTGAAATTCTGCAGTCCATAGATGCGGGTTCTCGATCTTGATTTGATTGATGACATCGATGCCGAAGTTCATGTGCATGGATTCATCACGCAAGATGTACTGGAACTGTTCAGCGACACCGGTCATCTTGTTGCGACGACCCATGGATAAAATCTGGGTGAAACCAACGTAGAAGAAGATGCCCTCAAATACGACATAGAAAGCAATGAGTTCTCGCAGCAGTTTCTGATCATTTTCAGGTGTACCGGTGTGGAAGTTTGGGTCAGCCAGATGTTGGGTAAATGGTAGTGCCCACTCTGCTTTGCGTGCAACGGCTGGAACTTCACGGTACATGTTAAATATTTCACCTTCGTCCAGACCTAATGATTCAACACAGTACTGGTAAGCGTGTGTATGTACAGCTTCTTCAAAAGACTGACGTAATAAGTACTGGCGACACTCAGGGTTTGTAATGTGTTTGTATACAGCGAGTACCAGGTTGTTTGCAACCAGTGAGTCTGCGCTAGCAAAGAAGCCAAGATTACGTTTGATAACGGTACGCTCATCATCGGTTAGACCGTTAGGGTCACGCCATAATGCAAGGTCAGCTGTCATGTTGATTTCTTGTGGCATCCAGTGGTTGGCACAACCGTCCAGATATTTCTGCCATGCCCAGTCATATTTGAAAGGAACCAGCTGGTTTAGATCGCAACGGCAGTTGATGATTTTTTTATCGTCAACCTGAATGCGCTTTGCACCCATTTCAATTTCTTCAAGACCGGTGCCTGTTAAATCGCCTGACAAGTCGGTGTTGGTATCTGTTTGAGGTGCGTCTTCAATAATCGGATTAACTTGTGGCGCCGCACCGGCAGTAGCCATTAATGCTTCATTGCTAACGATACCGTCACCAGCATGAGGCGCTTTGGCAACGGCTACGTTAGCAACGGGCGTGTTAGCAACTGATGCATTAGTTTCTGTGGCAGCTTCGGTTGCTTTCTGTTCATTGGCTTGCTGCTCAATAACTTGTTGTCTGATTACGTTTTCTGCGTTTTGTGAAACATTTTGCGAAACGTTCTGCTCAGCGCTTTGATCAATTGTGGAAGTTGATGAGGTGGTTACATTAGTCGCATTATTTTTTTTGTTAGCAAATTGTGCAAACGGATCATCCCAGTTATTAAGCATTTTTTTATTTCCTAAATTGATTCTGCCGTCGTTGTTACATGGGCAGATTTATTATTTATTTTTCTTTTTTGTTTGTCTTGTCTGTTTTTTCTAAGCAGTTACTGGCATGCATCGCAGTCCGGATCAAGAATTGAACAGGCTTTAGGTGCTGCTGAGCCGGATTGTTCTGCGCTCACTTCGGTTGCTGTAGATAACTCCACAGCGTTCAGGCTACTTGCGCGACTTGAATCCATGGTCGATTTCTCAACATGAGTCGCACCCATAGAGCGAAGATAATAAGTGGTTTTTAAGCCACGGACCCAGGCCAGTTTATAAAGTGCATCCAGCTTCTGACCATTTGGCTCAGACATGTATAAGTTTAGTGATTGACCTTGATCAATCCACTTTTGGCGACGAGATGCAGCTTCTACTAACCAGCGTGCATCAAGTTCAAAAGCAGTCTGGTACAGTGTTTTTAGATCTTCAGGTACGCGGTCTATCTGCTGTACGCTGCCATCGTAGTATTTAAGGTCATTTGCCATAACATCGTCCCAAAGACCACGTTCACGCAGGTCGCTAATCAGATATGGGTTTACAACAGTGAATTCACCAGACAGGTTCGATTTAACAAACAGGTTCTGATAAGTCGGCTCGATCGATTGGCTAACACCACAGATATTTGAAATGGTTGCTGTTGGTGCGATTGCCATGGTGTTGGAATTACGCATGCCGACTTTCTGTACGCGAGCTCGTAATGAATCCCAGTCAAAGGTGTGGCTTCGATCAACTTCAAGATAGTTGCCACGACCTTCAGCAAGATAATCTATAGAGTCGATCGGTAAGATGCCTTTGCTCCACAAAGAACCTTCAAATGTAGAGTAACGGCCACGTTCTTCAGACAGGTTAGTTGAGGCTTTAATTGCGTAGTAACTGATTGCTTCCATGGTGCGATCTGCAAACTCGACGGTTTCTTCAGATGCATATGGCATACGTTGCTTATAGAGTGCATCCTGGAAACCCATGACACCCATGCCTACTGGACGATGGCGCAGGTTAGAATCGCGTGCTTCAGGTACGCTGTAGAAGTTGTAGTCGATGACGTTATCTAACATGCGCATTGCAGTGTCGATAGTACGTTCCAGTTTTTCAGTGTCCAGACCATTCTCATTGATGTGCGCAGGCAGGTTGACTGAACCTAGATTACAAACGGCAATTTCCTGATCGTTAGTGTGTAACATGATTTCTGTACACAGGTTTGAGCTGTGCACAACGCCAACATGCTGGTTGCTGTAACGCAGGTTGCAAGGATCTTTAAAGGTAACCCAAGGATGACCTGTTTCAAATAACATGCTGATCATCTTGCGCCATAGTGCGGCTGCTTTAAGTGTTTTGTAAACACGCATTTCGCCATTGGCTGCTTTCTTTTCATAAGCAACGTAAGCTTTTTCGAATTTCTTACCGCATAGTTCATGCAGCTCAGGTGCTTCGTTAGGAGAGAACAGAGTCCACTCTTTGTCTTCAGCAACACGTTTCATGAACAGGTCAGGAATCCAGTTAGCTGTATTCATGTCGTGGGTACGACGACGATCATCACCGGTATTTTTACGCAGGTCTAAAAATTCTTCGATGTCGATGTGCCATGTTTCAAGATAAGCACACATTGCACCTTTACGTTTGCCGCCTTGATTAACGGCAACAGCGGTGTCGTTAGCAACTTTAAGGAAGGGGACAACACCCTGTGATTTACCATTAGTACCTTTGATGTGTGCACCCATGCCGCGAACGCGTGTCCAGTCGTTACCTAAACCACCGGCATATTTTGAAAGCATGGCATCATCTTTAATAGAGCCAAAGATGCCTTCAAGATCATCAGGAACCGTTGTTAAGTAACAGCTGGAAAGCTGAGGGCGCAAAGTACCGGAGTTAAATAGCGTTGGTGTAGAGCTCATGAAGTCAAATGATGACAGCAGACGGTAGAACTCAACAGCACTTTCTTCACGGTTGATTTCGTTTAATGCCAGACCCATAGCAACACGCATGAAAAATGCCTGTGGCAGTTCGAAACGGGTATCTTCAGAATGGATGAAGTAGCGGTCGTACAGGGTCTGTAGGCCCAGATAGGTGAACTGGTGGTCGCGAGATGCATCCAGTTGTTTGCCTAAGAACTCAAGGTCATATTCCGCTAATTTTGGGTCGAGCAGTTCGATGTCGATAGCGCGTTTGATGTAAGCGCCAAAGTAACTGCCATATTGTGTTTGCATTTCAGTCTGTGTAGCACTGCAGTGAACGTTGTGGACAAAGCTAAGTGCTTCGGTACGCATATCATCAAGCAACAAACGTGAAGCGGCATAGCAATAGTCTGGCTGTTTTTCGATTAAGGTACGAGCACTCATGACTAACATGCGTGCCACATCCTTTTCAGGTACGCCGTCAAACAGATTACGTTCAGTATCGCTTAGTATTGCATTGGTATCGACATCTTCAAGACCTTCACAGGCTTCACTAACAATTGCATGTAAACGTTTTATATCTAGCGGTTGAATACTGCCGTCGTCTAGCGTTACGTTGATGCTGCTTGTAGATTCCGTAACGTCGTCTTGCTGCTCTAATTCAAGCGCACGTGCTTTAGCGTGATCATTTCGGTAGATGACATAAGCGCGTGAAATCTTCTGGTGGCCGCTGCGCATTAATGCAAGTTCGACCTGATCTTGAATGTCTTCGATGTGGAAGGTACCACCGTCAGGAATGCGACGGGTCAGGGCATAAGATACCTGATCAGTCAGGCCTTTAACAATTTCATGGATACGGTTGCTGGCTGCTGCATTGCCGCCCTCTACCGCCAGAAACGCTTTCGTCATAGCAATAGATATCTTCTCATTATCAAAAGTGGTAACTTTGCCATTACGGCGTATAACGCGAAATTGACCGGGTGCGGTTGCTGCGATATCGACTGCGATACTGGCTGCGTTAGATGTTGCTGTTAGTTCTGGATTGGTTGATTGTACGGGTGTTTGTTCTTGGTTTGGTGTATTTGCTTGCATTGCCCTTCCTGCGAATGTAATAGCTATTTTTATAGTGCCGCTTTTTTATGCTACATACTATAGGGTGTGGTTAGGGTTGAAGTCAAGCACAATATATTGTGTATATGAGTGTGGAGAGGTGTCGGAAAAACTGTGGATAAGTTGAGTTTTTATAATGTTTTCCGTCACTTATTAATGTCAGTAAAACAGACTGTTAGAACATAAGAATTTACCCATATAAGAAATATTTGGGGTAATAGAAAAAAACAATATGTGGTTTAAAATGTGTGAGAAGAAATAAATAATTTTTGTATTATTTACCTGGTCAATTCGAAATATTTAGAGGTGAAATCCATACCGTTAATAATCACAGTAATCTTGTGTGTACCTGGATAATATTTTCGTGTTGAGATGTTTTTAAATGAAAAATATCTGGGACAGCCCCTAAGTTTTTTAATAGTTCGGGCACGATAAAGGCAATGAATAATGAATTTTAAGTCATTATGAATGTTAGTGAAGTGATTTTCTTTATGTTATTACATATGGTTTGTAGAACAGACATCATCTAATATTCAGAAATACTGGTTTGTTATTTTTCACTATTCATTATTCATTGCGTCCGTTATAACGGACGCTGCAGCCAGCGTATTTTCCACTTTTTAACATGCGGTAAATACTTGCCGTATTCGTAGATGCTTAATCCAATCAGAATCAAGGCCGTGCCTAACCAGACTTTGCTGCTGATGATTTCACCGTTTAGAAACGACCCCAATAACAAAGCCGTTATAGGGGTTATCAGTGTGACGATGGCTACGCGCTCGGGGCTGAGTTTTTTAAGTAAATAAAAATACAACGGAAAGCCGATTGAAGAACCTATGATCGCTAAATACAGTATTGATAATGCCGATTTCATTGGAATGATTTCCGGCCAGCCACCACTGACAACACAGTTCAATATAAACAGTGGCAATGCGATTGCAATACTGCCAGCCGTTATTGCGATAGGGTGCAAATCAGGCTGTTGCTGTTTTATTAATACGGCACCTAAAGATTGTGTTGACGCACTGATTACCACTGCCGCTACACCGAGCATTGCAGTGTTCGAGATTGACATACCTTCCATAAACACAACGATTAATCCTATAAGACCCAGTGCCATGCCAGATATGCGTGTGCCAGACAACTGTGAGTCTTTTAATATTAGGCTCGCCAATACGCTGGTTATGATTGGCGATAAACCAAAAACAACCGAGATCCAACCGCTGGGGATATACTGTGCTGACCAGTAGACAAAACTCATCGCGACATAAAGCGTTAAACCACTGATAAGGTATATACGTCGTGCTTTTTTGTGCCAGGGTAATTCAATCTTCATGAAATGCAGCAACGTTAGCAGGGCAACTAAAGCAACTGCCATACGTGCTGCGACACCAAACTGAAAACCAACATCACTGCCACTCCACTGGATGGCTAACGGTGTTGTACTCCAGATTAAAATAACCGAGAGGTATGAGATAGGGACTGACACTTTTTACTCCTTATTATGTTGGTTGAAAATACTACTGTTTGGTTACAATTCAAATGTTCTGGCATCGCGGTTTACAGTGTTGCTCCTACGGTAACGCATCCTCTTGTAGGAGCGGAATTTTCTCATTCCGCGAAGCTTTTGGTTAAAGCTCCATATATCCTGTACATACACGCACCGACATCCATGGTTCATTGCGTTATACCGCCCATCCATGGGCATATACGCACCGCCATCCATGGCTCCTTGCGTTATACCGCCCATCCATGGGCATATACGCACCGCCATCCTTGGCTCCTTGCGTTATACCGCCCATCCTGACCATATACGCATTGCCATCCATGGCTCCTTGCGTTATACCGCCCATCCATGGGCATAAAAAAAGGCCGCTGTTTTTGCAGCGGCCTTTTGAAATTCGTTTTTTGTATCGTATTTACATGAGTGAATAATCAAAAGACCAGCGTGCGCGTTTCCAATGGATACGTACAGTCATAAGACGGGCGACAAGTTGGCAGATTTGAGTAATCATGCTTCGATAGTGGTTTAATTTGTTTTATCTGTCAATAAGTATTTGATAATTGTTCTGGATAGAAAAATTTACTTGATATTAGATGGTGAATTTGTACATT
>JAUVDN010000117.1 GCA_030595325.1 Gammaproteobacteria bacterium
TGTTGTACGGGGACCAATGCTGGCGCACAAAGGGTCTGAAGAGGGTGTGATGGTAGCGGAGAAAATTGCCGGTAATCACGCCGCAGTTAATTATGATTTAATACCTGCCGTTATCTATACCCAGCCAGAAATTGCCTGGGCTGGTAAATCAGAAGCAGACTGTAAGTCGGCAGGCTTGAAATGCAATGTTGGAAGTTTCCCAATGGCTGCTAGTGGTCGCGCACGCGCTATGGCGGAGACAGAAGGTTTGATTAAAATCATAACCGATGCTGAAACAGATCGCGTTATCGGTGTGCATATATATAGCACTCAAGCTTCTGAGCTTATCGCACAAGCTGTATTGATGATGGAAATGCAGGCGACAGCAGAAGATATTGCTTTGACCATGTTTGCACACCCGACATTATCAGAAGCATTACATGAAGCAGCACTATCGGTACACGGGCAGGCTATTCATATTAAAAATTAAATATTAATAACGTAAATTGCACAAGTCCCTTCTTCTACTGGGACGCCTACATGGATGTAGGTGGTAGGGTAAAGTAGGAGCACTTACCGAGAAGGCTAGGATGAGGGTGCCATTGTCTGTATGAGGGGGGAGAGATTCTCACCCAATCCTATACCAAGGTGAGAGGGGTATCTGATGAAGCTCTAATATCTAGTGCGTTTCAAAAAAATCTAGTATCTATTCAACAAGCTATATGATGAAATAAAACAATGAATTTACATGAATATCAAGCAAAACATGTGTTTGCGCAATTTGGTATGCCGGTGCCTAATAATGAAGTTGTCGAATCAGTAGAACAGGTTCCAGCTGCATTGAAAAAACTTTCAGGCGATCGTTGGGTTGTTAAAGCGCAGGTTCATGCGGGTGGTCGCGGAAAAGCCGGTGGCGTTAAGTTGCTCGATTCTGCAGATGCAGTGGCTGAGGCGGTAAGTGGCATGTTAGGTACGCAACTGGTTACCTACCAGACTAACGAGAAAGGTCAGCCGGTTAACCAGGTGTTAATCGAAGAGATCAGTAATATTAGTCGTGAGTTATATCTGGGTGCGGTTATCGATAGAGCTTCACAGCGTGTAGTCATCATGGCATCAACTGAAGGCGGAATGGAAATTGAGAAGGTTGCTGCTGAAACCCCTGAGAAAATCTTAAAGGCAACGATAAACCCGCTGACAGGTTTGCAGCCTTATCAGTCTCGTGAATTAGCTTTTGGCTTGGGTTTGGAAGGTGATCAGATAAAACAGTTTGCTGTTTTGCTGCATGGTTTCGCAAAGATGTTTGTGGAAAAAGATTTAAGTCTGGTGGAGATAAATCCTCTGGTGGTAACGGATGAAGGTCAGTTGATTTGTCTGGATGGAAAAATAAATATCGATGATAACGCGATGTATCGTCAAAAAGAAATTCTCGCTATGCGCGATGAGTCACAGGAAGACGAGCGAGAAAATCGTGCAAAAGAATGGGATCTGAATTACATATCGCTCGATGGTGATATCGGCTGCATGGTTAACGGTGCCGGATTGGCGATGGCAACCATGGATCTGATTAAGTTATGTGGCGGTGAGCCAGCTAACTTTTTAGATGTGGGCGGCGGCGCCACTAAAGAGCGTGTCAGTGAAGCTTTTAAAATAATTTTGTCGGACACTAACGTCAAAGGCATTTTGGTTAATATTTTTGGCGGTATTGTACGCTGTGACCTGATTGCCGAGGGTATCATTGGCGCTGTGGAAGAAGTACACGTCAATGTGCCGGTAGTGGTCAGGTTAGAAGGAAACAATGCCGAGCGCGGCAGCCAGCTTTTGTCAGAGAGTGGCGTCAATATAATCGCGGCGAATAATCTGACCGATGCAGCAGAAAAAATAGTAGCCGAAGTTAATAAGCTGAAATAAACAAACTGATATAAACGAACAATTGTAGGAGCGGATTGCTTAATTTATTTTTGGCATTCCGCGAATTTTTTTCAGGCGATTCCAATCCTATAACAAATAAAAAACAAAGCAGTATGAAAGCAATATGAGCGTATTAATAAATAAAGACACACGTGTTATCTGCCAGGGTTTTACCGGCAAGCAAGGCACCTTCCACTCCGAGCAGGCGATTGCCTACGGTACCAATATGGTGGGTGGGGTAACGCCGGGCAAAGGCGGGCTGACGCATTTGGATCTGCCAGTATTTAATACGGTCAGGCAGGCAGTCGATGAAGCAGATGCCAATGCAACGGTTATTTATGTGCCGGCACCCTTTTGTAAAGACTCTATCCTGGAAGCGATTGAAGCGGGTATAGAATTGATTGTCTGTATTACAGAAGGCATTCCGACCTTAGACATGTTGCAGGTGAAGATAGTTGCTGAAAGCGCAGGGGCAAGAATTATTGGTCCTAATTGTCCGGGTATTATCACACCGGGAGAATGTAAGATTGGCATCATGCCGGGCGAGATTCATCTGCCGGGAAAAGTCGGTGTGGTTTCCCGTTCTGGTACGCTTACCTATGAAGCAGTAAAACAAACCACGGATCCGGGTTTTGGTCAGAGTACCTGTATCGGTATCGGTGGTGACCCCATTCCTGGTACCAGCTTTATCGATTGCTTAACATTATTTGAAAACGATCCGCAGACCGAAGCGATTTTAATGGTGGGCGAAATCGGTGGCAGTGCAGAAGAAGAGGCTGCTGAATTTATTCAGTCTGAAGTAAGTAAACCGGTAACCGCATTTATTGCTGGCGGAACAGCGCCGAAAGGAAAACGTATGGGGCATGCCGGTGCCATTATTGCCGGTGGTAAAGGTACCGCCGCAGAAAAATTTGCTGCATTAGAAAAAGTGGGTGTGCATACGGTGCGCTCACCGGCCGATTTAGGTAAAGGCGTCGCAGAAGCAACAGGCTGGAAATAAACTTGTAGGAGCGGAATGCTTAAATTATTATTGGCATTCCGCGATCTTTTAATGTTTATCTTTGAGTTGATTTCGCCAAATGAAAAAAATCGCGGAATGAGAAAATTCCGCTCCTACAGGTATGGTGTTACAAATATCTATCGGTCCAATGAATAATATCAGCGGCAACCTTTTTAACCGCCTCCTTGTTTGATAGAAGGTGATTAGAGTTAGTTACATCAATTAAAGTTGTCTCCCCCTTCACCCATTGCTGAATCTCCCTCGCGTTGCTCTCATCGACCAATGCATCATTTTCAATATTAAAAATCAGTACCGGTTTTTCCAGTGTGACTAAGTTTGATGGCATATCTGTGCGCCGAACGTCCTCAACAAAACCGGGCTCAATATCAAAATACTGCCCAGCGACTTCGAAGCTGGCAGCAATGTTTTGTTCCAGTAACGTTAGTGCGTGGCCGAAGTGATGTAATACGTGGCCCGGTTCGCTGGGTGAGGCAACAGCCACCACACCTTTTACTGCATCGTAATCCTGAGCGACAGAAAGAGCAGTAGTACCACCCAGGCTATGCCCCATAAGGAATGATGGCGCTTGATAATTAGTTACAAGAAAATTGATGGCGGATTTTAAATCATCCTGTGTGGAAGAGAATGTAGTTGATGAGAAATTCCCTTCGCTATTACCCAGTCCGGTAAAATCAAAACGTAACACGCCGTAACCTTTTTCAGCGAGTAAGCGGCTCAAGCGAAAAGTGGTAATGGTTTCTTTGCTGCAAGTGAAGCAATGACAAAAAATTATAAAATGATTTAATTTGGACGCATTAACTTCTTTGGGAGTATCCAGTCGAGCGTCCAGTGTGTGTCCGCATGAGTTTTTAAAATTACATTTAATGCTTTTTGTTTTCATTTGTTGGTGTTATGTTGGACGCAATATCTAAAAGGAAATCCACAATGTCTGAAGATAGCTTGCCTGACAGTTTACCTACAGGGCGCATGCCTGTCATTCGTGTTCCTGCACGACCGGCCGATCAAAATCCGGGTGGCAGTATCTTTGGTGGCTGGATCATGTCTTATGTCGATATCGCTGGCAGTATTCCTGCGTTGGAACGTGTCCGCGGTCCGGTGGTGACACGTGCGGTTGATTCATTTGAATTTAAGAAACCGGTTTTTGTTGGTGATCTGATTAGCTGTTATGCAGAAATTATTTCTGAAGGGAGAACATCGATAAAAGTAAAAGTCGAAGTTTATGCGGAGCGGATGAATAAGGGGGATATCTCATGTATCAAAGTAACAGAAGCTATCCTTACCTATGTTGCTATCGATGAAAATAGACAACCGAAAAAACTGACCTAAAAACAATTTTGTATTGTCTGCATAGACTTTTAATCTGCAATATGTTAAAAAATGACGGCTTTCTAATAAATCTAAAAAAATGACAAAACTCTAAATATGAAAAAAATAATATTAATAACAATGAGTGTGTGCGTAGTATCGAATGTGTTTGCAGGGGGCTATCGAGTAGCGCTCCAGGGGCAAAAAGCAACAGGTATGGGGCATACAGGCGTAGCCATGACTGATAGCTCTGAAGTGGTGTTTTTTAATCCAGCGGGTATGGTCTTCTTAAAAGATGAAATGGATATATCGGGTGGTGTCACTCTTCTTGATAGTGTTACTAAATATCAAAATTCAGACACTAATGCTACAGCAGAAACGGATAACCCAATTGGCACCCCGGCAAGTTTTTACCTCTCTACAAAATATAATGAAAATATTGCATATGGTGTGGGCCTTTATACGCCTTATGGGAACGTTGTTGAATGGCCAACTGATTGGGAGGGTTCCCACCTGGTCAATAATATAGAGTTGAAGGCTATTTATGTTCAGCCGACAATATCTTATAAATTTAATGACAAATATAGTGTTGGTTTTGGACCTACCTATGTTATTGGCCAAGTAGAGTTTAACCGTAACCTTAGTACGTCGCTGGTCGATGAAAATGGTGACCGTTCAAATGTGACCATAAAAGGTTCTGGGATTGATGCGTGGGGCTATAATCTGGGTTTTCTTGCTAAGCCTACGGACAAACTTACTATCGGAGTAAGTTATCGTTCACAAGTGGATATGGAAGCCCGAGGAGAAGAAGCTGATTTTGCTAATATTCCAGCTTCACTTCAGAGTACGTTTCCTGATACGACGTTTGATGCTGACCTGGTTTTGCCAGCAGAGCTTACTGTGGGGCTTTCTTATAAGATCAGCACTGACACAGTATTCGCTTTTGATATAAATCGTACTTACTGGGGAGCGTATGAGAATCTGGATGTCGTCTTTGATAATGGTGCAGGCACATCGAGTAACCCACGAAATTATAAAGATGCCAATATCTTTCGTCTTGGTTTACAGCATAAAGCAAATGAAAAGTTAACATTACGGGGTGGCGTGTATTTTGATGATTCACCTATACAGGAGGGTTACTTCGCACCAGAAACTCCACGTAATGATTCTATAGGTTATACAGCTGGAGCGAGTTATTACGTCACTTCGCGCATGGAACTGGACTTTTCTTTCTTATACCTGAGGTTTAAGGAATTCGAAGGTTCATATGACTACTATAACCAGTCTGGTACGACTATATCTTTTGGCGGCGACTACAAGTCTTCGGTAACAGCTATTGGTTTTGGTCTTAACTATAAATACTGAGATATTAAGAAATGATACTTATGAATAATCAAATTATTAGAATGGCAGGTATAGTAATTTCCTGCGTAGTTATTTCAGCTTGTGATACCGAGTTTAGTAACCCAGTAGGCAGCCAAGAAAGCACTAGTGGTACGGCTGACTTTAGTCGTTTTGTTACTATTGGAGACTCGTTGACCGCCGGATATGGTGATAGCGCTCTTTATCTTCATGGTCAGGAAAACTCTTATCCATCGGTGTTGGCGGC
>JAUVDN010000028.1 GCA_030595325.1 Gammaproteobacteria bacterium
ACTGTAACGGTGACCGTAGCAGTGTCAACGCTGCCATCACTTTTGGTTACTGATAATGTGTAGGTTGTGGTGGCAGATGGAGTTACTGTTACAGGTGTCTCTGAAGTTACACTACCGATATTGTTGTCGATGTTACCCACATCACTACTATTAAAAACAGCTGTTAAATCTGTACTGTCTCCTATCGTAATTGTTGCAGGTGAGGCGTCGAAACTGGTTATGCTTGAAGAGGAGGACGAACCACCACCGCCACCACAGGCGCTGATAAATAATAGTATAAACAGTGATGTTAAAATGTTAATGGAATATTTCACGAGATGAAACCTCTTAATCAGTAAGTACATGCAGGCGTAACTAAACTTCTGCTTTTTCAGTTTTATTGGCTGAAAAAGATCTGTGTTAATAAATTGATAACTTTATTTTTTCTCAAATAATTAGGCGATTAATTTTATTGATAAAAGTCGCCAATAATCCGTTAATCCAGTGTCCGGCTTTATCCTATAATTTTAGTAGAGTAATACTAAAATTCGTCAAAATTCCGACAAAAAACTGAAAACTTCGACGCAAATTGTATTACAAATCAAGTCCGCAGCATCTACATATAGCTGTATCACTGATTTTCACTTAAACAGATTCTAAATAAGTGTAATTGGCTAATGATTTGTTAGATTGATAATATGCGTCAATCGTTTGACTGTTGTACTTATTTTGGAAAAGTTAAATTTAGACGGGATTTTTTTTGAGGAAATCTTCCAGTGTTTGTAAGCGTTCAATGGTGCCAACATCAGTCCACAGACCTGCATGAAATTGACCACTGACTAAGTTTTCCTCACATTTTTCTCTGATGAGTGGTGCAAGAGGAGAAGCACCCGATTTTGTCTCTGCAAAAAACTCAGGTTTATAAATACCAATACCACTAAAAGTTGACATACTACTACCAGTGTTTTTTATTAGTTTATCCTGCAGTGAAAAATCACCTTGTTGATTATGTTCCGGATTATTAACCAGAATAAGATGTGCTTGTAGCTTTGATTTAGTGATTAATGTACTTTGAATTTTCAAAGCAGAAAAATCGAAGTCACACCAGATGTCACCATTGATTACCAGAAAAGGTTCATCGCCTAGCAGTGATAATGCGTTGATAATACCGCCTGCAGTTTCCAGCGCTACACCTTCATCGGAATACTGAATGCTGACACCAAAGTTTGAGCCATCGCCCAACTGCTGATGTATCTTGCCCGCCAGCCACGCGGTATTGATTACAATTTCATCTATCCCTGCAGCTGCAAGATTTTCAAGGTGGTATGCGACAAGTGATTTGCCGGCGACATTGATTAATGGCTTAGGCAGTTTATCGGTTAATGGTCGCAAACGTTCGCCACGGCCGGCGGCTAAAATCATCGCTTTCATGTGGTTATTGTTTCTTTCAGCAATCGTTGCAATGGTTTTAACTCGTCGTAGAGTTCACAGGTATCCAGTATATATTTTAATGTTAGTGGCAGGTCATTCAAGTATTGTGATTTTTCATCGCGATAGTTAAGTCTGCAGAATATGCCTAATACTTTTAAATGTCGTTGCACGCCCATTAGGTCAAACCAGCGCATCAGCGTATCTTTTTCGATGAAGTAGGTTGGTGTCAATCTTGCCAGGTACATCTCTAACCAGTGTTCTACTTTTTCTCTGGGCCATTCGATGTAGCAGTCCTTGAATAGTGAAGCAAGGTCGTAGGTTATAGGGCCTATGACTGCATCCTGATAATCGATGACGCCGGGATTATTAGAATCGGTAATCATCAGGTTACGAGAATGATAGTCACGGTGAACGAATACCTGTGGCTGTTCCATTGCACTTTCAATGAGTAATTTGAATATGGAATTCAATTCACCTTTTTGTTTTTTATCTAGTTTGAAATCTAAATGACGGTTTAGATACCAGGTCTCAAAAAGATCCATCTCTGTTTGTAATAGTTCATCATCATACGCGGGTAACATACCATCAATAGTCTGCATCTTAAGTAGGGCGTCGATTGCATCCAGATACAGGTTGTCAGCCGTTTCAACATTCAGGTGGTCGAGATAGGGTTTGTTGCCTAAGTCATCAAGCAGTAAAAAGCCTTGTTTATGATCCACTGCAATAATATCGGGTGCATTGACACCGGTACCGCGAATTAAGTCTGTTACTAGTAGAAATGGTCGGCAATCTTCCTTTTCGGGCGGCGCGTCCATCACGATGTAGGTCTTATTATCCTGTGTGTTGGTTACGCGAAAATATTGTCTAAAGCTAGCATCGGCCGAGGCGGTTTGCAGGTTGGTGTAGGTGTTTTCGGCAATGCTTTCCAGCCATTGCAGAAGTTGTGAGTGACGATCCACGCGGGCTTCCTTTTGTTATTGTTATAATGAGAGACTAACAGCGTGCGAGAATCCCCTGATTACATTGTAACCTATGTTTGCTCCAGATTTAATAGCGCTGTTAATAGCAGTGTTATTAGTGAATGAGTGTTGGAATTAGTATTGGAATTAATAGTATGAGTAAATCAATTGTAGTTGTCGGTCTAGGTGAAATGGGTAGTGTTTTTGCCCGTGGTTTTCTTCGTTCAGGTTATACGGTGCATCCGGTGACGCGTGCGATGAATATGCAGGCGGTGGCAGATGAATTAGCACAGCCTGAGCTGGTTATCATTGCTGTTGCTGAGGCTGACATCCATGAGCAGCTGGCAAATGTCCCCGAGGTGTGGAAGGACAGGCTGGTATTATTGCAAAATGAGCTACTGCCAGCAGACTGGCTGCAATATTCGCTAGATCCAACAGTAGTCTCTGTCTGGTTTGAGAAAAAGAAAGGACAGGACTCAAAAGTTATTATCCCTTCACCAGTATTCGGTGCGCACGCTCAGCAGGTTGCTGATGCACTGGCTTCTATCGATATTGCGGTGACGGTGCTGGCTAGTGCAGAGGCTTTATTGCATGAGCTGGTACTAAAAAATGTCTATATTTTAACGACCAATATAGCGGGTCTTGAAGTTGGCGGTAACGTCGGTCAGTTGTGGGCTGAGCATGGTGCGGTTGCCAATGCTGTTGCTACAGATGTGATTACTCTGCAAGAGGCACTTACCGGGAAAACCTTAGATAGTCAGGCACTGATTGATGGCATGGTTAAGGCATTTGATGGTGATTGTGAACATATGTGTATGGGGCGAAGTGCGCCCGTGAGACTGCAAAGGGCGTTGAAACTTGCCGCTGAAAATAATCTGCAACTGGCAACACTAAATAGAATATCAGCGCTTTGATATTGTTTTAATTGAAGGGTTATTTTAGTCCCTTCTCCCATAGGGAGAGGGGGTATATCGATGGTAATATCAGCTAAGGCTCAATAACAAAAATAAATCAGCAGCCTAAGGGCCTGAAACAAGTATCTTTGGCGGGTGACCTTCATCGATGGCGCTGCGAATAATTGCACCGTATTCGATTTTTAGTCGGCTATAGACATCATCCAGCGACATCTTGAGGATATTAGCGGTGATAGCGCGTGCTACACCGGCATGAGCCACGACCAATACATGCTTGTCACAGTGGGTTTCTGCAATATCTAGATAAGCCTGCCATACACGCTGTGAAAATGTATCCAGCGGTTCTGCACCTTTAGGGCGATTATTAACCGGGTCCTGATAAAAGTGATTTAATGCTTCGCTGTCCTCAGCCAGAATATCTTCAGGTGTTTTACCTTCCCATTCACCGAAGCCGATTTCCTTCATATTGTCCATCACTGTGACGGGAATCTGTAAGTCGTTAGCCAGTTCTTGACTAAACTCCAGGCAGCGTTTTAATGGCGAAGAGACGATGTAATCCCATTCTGGTGAATCGGATACGGCAGTGCGCATCTGTGACCAGCCTTTTTCTGTTAATGCATCATCAATACTGTAACCTCGGTAGCGCCTGCCACCGACAGGCTCACCGTGTCTGATTACATCAATATAGGTTGTCATAATAAGTCGTCATATATTTTCCAGTTAACCATTACCTTAAAGCCAGCTTGAATCAAATCTTAATTAAAGATTCCGCCAAGTGTCATCACTGCAAGCATACCAATCCAGACAATTATGCCGCGCATGACCAGTGCCTGTGCGGCGTAGATTTTTGACGTCTCATTTTCAAGATCCAAATTGCGCATAGCGCCCAGTCCGGTTGAAACCAGAACTTCGATGTTGCCCTGAGTAATATCTGAAGTAATAGCACGGTCTTTGTATGCATGATAAGCACTATCGAAATTACCTGTTAGGGCATAACCCGTCGCCAGCATTCGTGCTGGAATCCACGCCATGATTGAATGGATAAATGCCGAAAATTCAGCTAGTTCATTGTATTCAATCTGTTTGCTTAACTCAGAAATTAACCGATAGGTCATCGCACCGAATGGCCCTAATAAAACAAACCAAAATATAGTGGCAAATATTCTCTCGTTGGCAACATGCAAGATTGCACGGGTAACGTCACTGGTCTGTTGATCAGGCGAAGTTGAGGCCGCTGAATCGGTAATCGTTCCGGCGTAGTGTAAGGCTTCATCTTCATCGCCTAAGGTGCGGGCATGAATATAAGCTTCGATGTCGGTGCTCAAACAAGCTGGCCCCAGACAATAGATAAAAACCATTACACCAAAGATAAATCCAGGCAAATTAAACAAGAAGTTGTGAAGAAACATCTGGATGACAAAGAGCAGTAACACGGGTGCAGCAAGAATAATAATGAACTGCAGCGGCGGAATCAGTTTTGCAGTAAAACGCAGTATGGCCTGTGTGTAAAATTCAAACCAGGTCATATCTCGCAGGTCGTGCAGATGACGAAATGTGCGATCAAGGAACAGACCAAGAATGATGGAAATTAAAGCCATGTGTTAGACGTTATGTGTTGTTATTATTTTCTATTCTAACTATAGCTGTTTCTGTTTGATTTTGCTCAGGATAGTCCAATCCTGTTAACTATGATTTAAGCCTAATTTTTTCCAGATAAAACCGGTGCCAGGGTCATTTTTTCGACCAGGTGAAATATCGCTGTGCCCAGTAATGTGGTCACTTATATTTGGGTAAGCTGATTGCAAAGCGGTGATTATTTTAGCCAGCTGCAGATATTGAATATCTTCAAAAATATCAGTATCCGTTCCTTCCAGTTCGATACCGATGGAGAAATCATTACAGCGTTCACGCCCCTGATAATTTGATTTCCCGGCATGCCATGCACGTTCATGAAAAGGAACGAATTGTACAATCTCACCGTTACGCTTAATGAGAGCGTGAGATGAAACCTGCATCTCATGGATCTCTTCAAAGTAGGGGTGTTGGTTTTTATCTAGATTATTCTGGAAGAACTGTTCGATTGAGTTGCCACCGTATTCACCGGGTGGCAGGCTGATGGAATGAACAACAACTAGATCGATGGAGGTGTTTTCTGGACGGGGGTCTTTGTTGGGGGATGGGCATTGTTTGCATTCATCTAGTAGACCGGTTGTTTTGTTTATTTCCATGGGGTGATTATAGCTGTCGGTTGGTTGTTTTTGCTTTTTACTCATTGCTTTATATTTGAACTTTGCGGGTCGCGCCCCGCGGGCGTGTTACTTTTCTTTCAGTAGCAAAAGAAAAGTAACCAAAAGAATGCCATCCCACTCCGTTTGTCCCGAGAAAGGCGCTCGGGATGCCTGAATGCCGTGGTGTTGCCAACGAGTCGCTCTGATGCGCCATCCGGGCGCACAGAGCTAAATTCGCCGTCCATGGCGAATTTCCTCTACCAACACCGCAGCATTCAGCAAACGAAAAGGGAACCTAAAAACAAGAAAAAAAACTAAAGAAGCACATAGAAACCGTATTTAATTTTGTTTGTTTCTTTTGACCCTCTCTCGCCTTAGCCAAGCCATTGAGGTGTTGCCGATGGCATGGGTTTTCTGTGAAAAC
Organism: Gammaproteobacteria bacterium; assembly: GCA_030595325.1. GTDB lineage: Bacteria > Pseudomonadota > Gammaproteobacteria > SZUA-229 > SZUA-229. The sequence goes on from JAUVDN010000028.1 coordinate 5,936, forward strand.
TGTCTGAGCGTTTTCTGCGAGTTTTTTCACAGCATGCTGTCGGCAACATCACAATGGGTACCCCTGTGTCTTTTACAGGGGCGACAGCGTCGCGACGGCCTTTTCTGGTTACTCTTTTGGGCTGTAGCAAAAGAGTAACCCGACAGTGGGTCGGGACCCACAATCTATCAGAGGGAATCAAAGATCAAATAAAAAATAAAAAGTAAATAGTAACCACAATAAAAAATAACAAAAATACTTCACAACAGTAAACAAATCCCAAACCCCTTCAAGTAAAATGCGCCCCCTCTATGTCATATTCCCAGCAGCAGCCAACCACTAATCATGGACTTAACCCGCAACAGCGAAAAGCCGCTCGTACTATCGACGGCCCTATGCTTGTGCTGGCGGGTGCGGGCAGTGGTAAAACTCGCGTAATTACGGAAAAGATTGCCTACCTGATTGGTGAATGTGGTATCTCTCCATCTCGAATTGCAGCGGTGACTTTTACCAATAAGTCAGCACAGGAAATGAAAAGCCGGGTAAAAAAACTGGTCGGCAGTAAAGCTAGCCGTGGTTTGCGGGTTTCTACTTTTCATCGTCTTGCGTTAAATATCCTTCAGACAGAATATGCTGAGTTAGGTTACAAGTCTGGGTTCTCGGTGTTTGCCGGCGCGGACTGTATTACGGTGTTGTCGGAGCTGCTGAAAGTGACCGGTGAGCGAGGACTGGATGCCGCTGAGTCGGCACACTGGCAGATATCGCAGTGGAAAAACGATGGCATCATGCCTGATCAGGCGCCAATGATTGCTGAAGATGACAGGCAGCGAGGTATCGCTAAGTTATACGCTCAATATCAACGGCAGCTGCATGCTTATAATGCTTTTGATCTTGATGATCTGATTTTGCAGACAGCTCAGCTGTTTAGTACCCGTAAAGATATTCTGGAGAAGTGGCAGCATAAAATTCATTATTTACTGGTGGATGAGTATCAGGATACCAATGCTGTGCAATATCAGATTGTTAAACTGCTGGCAGATAAACGTCAGTGTTTAACCGCAGTAGGTGATGATGATCAATCTATCTATGCCTGGCGTGGAGCGAAGCCTGAAAATCTGGTTCAGTTGGAAAAAGATTTCCCTACTATCAAAATCATAAAGCTGGAACAAAATTATCGTTCGACCAGCCGCATATTAAAACTAGCGAATGAATTAATTAAAAACAATCCTCACGTCCATGAGAAGAGATTATGGAGTGACCTGGGTATGGGTGAAGTTGTCCGCCTCATCCAGTGTACAAGTGAAGAGGATGAAGGTGAACGTGTCTGCATGGAACTGCAGTCGCATAAGATTCAAAGTCTGACTAAATATAAAGACTACGCTATTTTATATCGTGGAAATTTTCAGGCACGAGTTTTTGAAACTTATCTGCGCGGATTGCATATTCCTTATGTGGTCAGCGGCGGAATTTCATTCTTTGAGCGCACCGAAATAAAAGATATCGTGGCTTATCTACGATTGTTAGTTAACCCTGATGATGACGCAGCGTTCCTGCGCTGTATTAATACACCACGTCGAAGCATCGGTGCAGCTACTTTAGAAAAGTTAGGCAAGTACGCAACTAAAAGAGAAGTCAGCATGTTGACCGCATGTGGTGAAGTAGGACTTGAAACAAGAATTTCCAAAAGTGCATATAAAAATTTATCGATATTCACCGACTGGTTGTTACGACTGGCGCATCGCGCAGAAGATGAATCGGCCACTGAAATAATGGAACAGTTGCTGGATGATATCGACTATGAAGGTTGGTTGCGTGAACAGAGTAAGGATATCGAAACTGCTGAAAGGCGTTGGAAGAATGTCATCGAGTTAAAAGACTGGCTTGCACGATTACAGAAAAAAGATAACGATGCCAGTGTCGCAGAATTAATGGCACAGTTATCACTGATGGATATACTGCAGCGTAATCAGGATGAATCAGATATGGATGCAGTGCAATTGATGACATTGCATGCAGCCAAAGGTCTGGAGTTTCCGCACGTTTTTCTAGTGGGATTTGAAGAAGAACTGATTCCGCATGCGACGAGTATTCAGGAAGATAATATCGAGGAAGAACGCCGTCTTGCGTATGTTGGAATCACTCGAGCAGAAAAAAGTTTGACCATGACCATGGCGCGATCAAGAAAAAAATATGGTGAAAGAATCGTTTGTGAACCCAGCCGTTTTCTTGAAGAACTTCCCGAAGATGATATCGAATGGTTAGGCGGAAAAGCATCTAAAGAAAAAGCGACGCAGGATAAAGGTAAAGCGCATCTGGATGGTTTAAAAGCATTGTTAGGGTAGTTTATTATATTGAGCATGTCTGCTCTTGGCCATTAGCTGACCTCCAGAAAAAAATAAAATCAAAAGAATTTTCACCACAGAGGTGAGTAGCTTTTAAAGTTTTTGACTTTGTCAGCTATGGCTCAACAGCAGCCGTCTGCTGCCTTCTAACAGTCCATATTTTAAAAATACAAATTTATTCAAAATATGCGCATATTTGGTGCGGTAAAATGACATGGCGCACTACTAAGTAGCGTTTTTTTCTGTATAGCCCTATGTGGTTATGCGCTTTATTCCTCATTAGGCATTGTTCCTTATGCGTCTGAACAGTACTGTAATTACTCTGATAAATCGTACCGTCTGTTCAGGAGAACACAGTGGAAGCAAAACTTTATTACCCAAACATGCAGAATTTTAAACTGGATGTTAAAGGTCAAAAAATTCTCTGTGATGGTGAGGGGTATCTACTTGATCTTGACGCCTGGTCTGAAGATTATGTACATGCCGCTGCAAAGCGTGAAGAGCTTGAGTTGAATGATGAGCACTGGCAGGTAATACATTTTATTCGAGACTTTCATGATAAGCATGGTGTGCAGGCACCGGTACGTGACATGATCAAACATTTTAAGAAAGCCTGGGGTAAAGAAAAAGGCAACAGCCGTTACCTGCACAAGATCTTTCCAAAAGGTGGCCCGCAAAAACAGGGTAACCGTTTTGCTGGTGTGCGTAAACCAAAAGGTGAACACTAAAGCGCTGTTGTTCTAAGCAGTAGTTTTTTCCAAAATATAAAATCAGCCTCCTAATTAAACAGGGAGGCTTTTTTGTATGTCAGCATTGTTCTTTTTTTGCTTGCTAATGTTAGGCCTAATAACCCAGAACCAAGTAACCAGAATGATGCTGGTAAAGGGACAACGATAGGCGCAATGCTGCCACTAACAAATCCGCCTCTTTGAAGTCCCGCTTCAATTTCGTATGAGCTTCTACTGGTGTCAATCAAAGCAGATGTTGTTGCTGTAAGTGGGGCAAGCAGAAAAAGACTTACGTTAACGCCGCCACCGTGTATGTTTGCAGTAAGCGAAAAATCGATCGATTTTTTCATGTCAAAATTGATGGTTAAAGCATCAATATCTGTACCGTGTCCCGGAATATATAATTCGGTGAACAGACCTTCACCATTTTCAAAATCACCTTCGGTATAAGTCCAATCAAATGAACCTGTCAATTGCTGTCCGTTATCTTGCCAGATATTATCCAATGTGTAATTTACAGTTGCTGCTGTTGCAGAAGTGATAAACAGTATCGTTGCCATGCATGAAAAAAATATTGCCTGCATGATTAACAAATAATTAGTGTTGTGTATTTTTGTCATTTTATTTACCTTTAATTAGTTTAAAAGTTTGAATCTATGTGTATAAAGGCGTGGCTATGTATCTATGTATCTATGTATGTATCAAGGGTTGATCTCATTTTCGTGACAGTCGGTACAGGTGACTTGATAGCCTCGTGGAAACAGCTGGCTGTTACCGTCTGGGCAGAATGTTGTCGCATCATCACACTGTAAAATACGATCAGTAAACATTGCGGATAATGGTGTGCCTTCACCATCTATACCGTGGCAGGCGCGACAGCTGTCAGCATTGTTTTCAACTTTGTCTGCATGACCGCCTTCAGCAAAATGTTGACCTGCACTGCCTACTGCGTGCATGCCGTGAGGACCATCGAGTGTGTTACCCATATCGCCTGTGTGACAGGTGCTGCATTCACTAATCGTACCCGCGTGTCCCTGTAGCTGTATGGAAGCTACATTGTCATTTGCATTTGGGTTGGCGTTGGGGAAGATTGCATGCGTTGCGCCATGACATGATTCACACAGTACGCCTTCGTGACCTGTGCTAACTCGATACAGCATCGGGTTGCCCGTTGTTGGTACCGTATTTTCAGCAAAGCGTTTGTTGGTCGGTACAATCGGCGTGGCTTTAGCATCACCGATTAACCATGTTTGCATCAGGCGAATCTTGTCACTCAGTGAGCCGATGGTGCCGGCTTCACCGTGCATGTTATCCATGGCATCACCTGTGTGGCATGAGCCGCAACCCGGTTCGTTTGCCCATGGCACGCGTGGTGTATCAGGGTTTGTGTAATAGTCATCATGCACTTCAAAAGCACCGACGTTACTTGCGCTTACATTTCGTGAAAAATCATCGCCGACCTGTTGCATATCGCCGTGACAATCCTGGCACAGCATGCCACCACTCGCCATGGCACCGCGTAAACAGTTAGTTCGTCGGCCTGGATGGCATTGATAACATGTCTCTAGTAATACATCGTATGCTGCATTTGGATCGCGATAATTACCGAACGCATCAACAGGAGGTGGCATGGAAGGGAATAAGGTTGCACCACTTTCATCCGTCACTGTTGCATGATGACTGTGCATTACATTAGACATGGATTTATTCTTTGCCTGATCACGCCCATTGGCATTGATAGGATCGTTTTCCGGTCCCAGTGGACCGACCTGTGCCAGATCCAGTGCCGGAGTATAGTGGCAGGTCTGGCAAACGACAGGAGTTGAACCTTCTAACATGGTGCCGTGTTCTTGATCGTGTAACCGCAATATATTTATATCAGCAGCATATTCTTTACTGACTTCCAGAGGTATCTCGCCCAGCTGAGGGTCATCTAGTGTTGTTGCGACAGTTGTCATATTATGTGTGGCAGAACCATTTCCGCCATCAATTGGAGCGCCGTGACAGCCCTGACAATTCGCTTCACCAGAAATCGGTGCAACCGTGTCAACCGATGCCAGTGTGTTGCCGCTTGCATCATGTGCTTGAACTCTAAACAGAGGGTATGGATTTTCTCGTCCGGTATCATCAAATGCGGCAACTGGAATTCCTGCTGCTTCAAACCAGTTCACATCGAGTGCGGTATAACCAAAATCAAAATTCAGGAAGAAGGGCAGGCTACCAACATATTGACCAAAGTGCTGTCCATCATTGGCAACATAAGGTGTATCAATGCCAGGCATTGATTGTTGATCTGCTGCAAGCAGTCCATCACCAAGATATAAGCGTTCTACATCGGGCATAGGTAAGCCCTGATCGACGACTGGCGAAAAGGAATCAAGTACGCCCGGTGGGTAAAAAGGACGGTAAGCTTTTAATGCGATTGAGTCGGTAGAACCTGTAGCAGTGTCCCAGAAGTTGGTCTTATATACATTGCCTGCAGTCACACTGGATAACAGCGGTTCACCTGAAGGGCTGAGGCCAGTCAGTATTGGGTCAAAAGGATTAGACGAAGCAGAGTACTGCACACTGATACCATCATTTTCACCAAGAATATCCGGCTCTTCACCTCTGCGTATGACTTGTGCATGTAAGACATTAAACGGCGGCAAGATACTGGAGATACGCGTATCAAAATCACCACAGTGCATACCAAGGTCATTGATTGCAAAGACTGAGTAACCTGCTTGCCCAGTCAATGCCTGTTCAAGAACAGTAGTGCCGCTTAGGGGAGCATTAACGCTGGTGGAATTAATAGAGATGTCACCACTGGGTGTCGGTGGTGTTATACCGCCGCCATCATCACAGTTCGATGGTGCGTCTTCAACATCTTTTTCGGCACTTTGACCATCAGACTGTTCAGCACGAATACGGCATGGGATTGTTGTCAGGCTGTTTTTACGGACGCGCCATTTTTCATCATCGACCGAGACATCACCAATAAAGGCCGCAGATGCGGCATTGCTGACAGTAACGTTCTCGCCATTATCACCTTTGCCTTTAACGGTTAGACGATTTTCCTCATCATCCCATTTTGCTTCTTCGATTTTAAAGCCATCACCGTCACTGCCTTTACTGCCAAGCAGTGTTGAACTGTCTGGTTTGTTTTCATCAGTATTCGTAGATGAGCTGCAGGCGCCTAGTGAAGCTATCAATAAGCTAGTTACGATTAAATTAATTTTTTGTATATTTTTATTTTGTGATTTCGTAGACACTTTTAGTCTCCTCACACGACCATCGCTATTGATTATCGCGTTTGATAATTTTAAAAACAGGTGATAGTTTTTTTAATTACTCTGGTTAGGCGTTATTCGATCTCTATTTCATCGGCATCGCCAACAGGGTTTCCATCAGGAAATTTTTTATCAAGTATTTTGACAAATTGTGGCGCTAACTTAATTGCATTTATCAGGTCGTCTATCTCAGTTATAGACATAGGAGTGTCGGGATTTCCTTCTACATCAGAATCAATTTCAAATTTGGTTGTTGACCCGATATTAAAATTAAACTCCACGCCTATTACAGTCATTGTTCCTCCGGACGAGTCACCAGTAACAGCTGTGGCCAGACCTTGAACAATAACTTCACCAATTTCTTCTTTGGCATCTATTTCCACTGCAGTAATACCGGTGTCATTTTCAAAACCGTGAATTTCTACGAATACGGGGCTATCGGATAAGTGAGTTAGTGTGTAAGGGCTATCATCGATAGTCTTACCTTCAAGTTGAGTACCACTAGTAACAGTGATAAGTATTTCTGGCTGATCGGGAACAGGTCTTACTTTAAAAGTATTTGCTACAGTATCGACTGTAGTCACTTCTGCATATACTTTTGTTTCACCGCCCTCAGCTTCAACTTCTGTTGCGATTAATACACCACCTATAATTGCTCCTTCGACTTCGACGTGAACATCATTCTCGAGTATTAATGTGGCAGGTTCTAGCTCTAAGGTTGGGCTGCTGGCATCAACCATTATGTCGCCAATATTGAAGGTTTTATTGGTTGAATTATAATTGGTTATGATGCCTTCAATCTCAAACTCATCAGTGTCATCAGTTGAATCATCTTCAGCTTCGACTTTGCTAGCGGTTAGAATGTCGTATGTATCATTCAAGGTACCTTTTACTTCGACTACTAGATCATTCTCTAAACCATTAGGCAAATCATCAAGTGTTGCAGATGATGCATCAACCATTAAGCTACCTAAAGTAAAGCTGGTTCCACTAACATTCGAGATAATGCCTTCAATTTCAACAATACTGTTGCTATCAAAAACAATATCTTTTAGTTCGACGCGTGTTGCTTGTAGAACACCGCTAGTATCAAAGAAACCGCTGATCTCAATGTTGTTTTCAAATTCTATATTGTCGAAATCAAAAACTTTACTTGCCGGTACGTCTCCATCGATATCAAATGTTGTACTGCCGCTATCGACTACAACGGAGATACCAAGAACGGTAATAATTCGTTTAATGCCATCTGCATCAACTGGGCCAACAGTAGATACAGGTCCTTGCAGTTCTTCATCGAAACTGATGCTGGTTGCTATACCCGATATGCCATCATCATTAATGGATCCATCGACTTTTACAATCATGCCGATGGCAAGGTCATCTTGTGTACCAGAAAATCCGTCGACATCAAAGATTGCTCTGTCTGTTTCAAATTTAACGCCGTTAACAAACACACTGCCAAACCCTGTAATACTTCCTGAAGAAATATATCCTGAACCGCCGATACCCGCTAAGCTACTGTCGCCAGGGCCGCATGCTGCAACAGTCAATGCTATAGCGGTAGCTAGCAGGCTTTTTGTTATTAGAGTGCTCATCTTATTTCTCCAGAACTTTCTTGCTCGTAATAGTAAATTCCCAGACTGACGTATTGTGCGTTGTCGTCATCTGGGTCAACTTCATTTTGTGATATCCATGCATCTAAATTTTCTAGTAGTGCCTGGGCTTGATTGTTTGATAGTTTTTTGAACTCTTCGACAGCATCTTTATTTAATACTGCAGTAGATACTTTTCTTTGATAGCGTTTGTCGCTTTCTTGTGCGGTCAAGTTGTGATCAATGGTATTGATTAATTCGTTTGTGTCCGCACCTAAAATATTTATTACTTCGGCTGAATCTTTACCCGGCACATAAGCGTGTTTAATAAGCTGAACTTTGTTGTCTGTTACTTTTACGCATTCTGCAGTGATTAATAGATCAAGCATTGCTTTGGTAGGGATGTCACCACTAAACTGTTTTACCAGCGCTGAAAATGATTCGTTGCTACTATCGAGTGGTAATACTTTGGCGTCACCATTTTCATCCGTGTAATTTTTTTCATTTACCCAACCGCTTATTACGCGAACTGCACGGTTATATTTCTGCTCGATATCTGCATTATGATTCTCTTCGAGTTCTCTTAATCGTTTTACTTCTTTGCGGGATAAACCTGTTTGTGCTGAAACACTGGAAATCGTTGTTTTAGATTTGCTGTTCTTGCCTAGAGAAAATGCCTCATCAACATATGCTTTTCGCACCAGTTCTTCAAAGCTTCCACTTGATACACCATTACGCAACATAACCCGTACTAAAGGGCGCAGAATCTTTAGTGCACTTTTGTTAAGGATGTTGTTTAATGTCTCGCTCATATTTGGGATTATATTCCCAAATCGTAATAAGTCAAGTGCTATTAACATTTATTTTTGTGTGTCTATTGTGGTTTTTTATGCTAGTTTCAATTTCTAGCAGTGTTTCTTGCTGGGTTTTTCTTGTGCATAGATATTGGTTAGAGGGCGATGTTGTAGTGAGATCAAGTGATTTAAGTAGAAGTATCTTAAGATTTATATTCATTAATGGCCTGGCACTTATCTCAAGTTTTGCGGCAGCCGATTCTGCAAATAAGGCTCAGTGGGAGTTGGGTGTGGGTCTAGCGGTTTTGGATATACCCTTTTACCCGGGTTCCTCTCAAAGTAAAACCTATGTGTTTCCAATACCTCATTTCTTGTTCCGAGCAGAAAAGCTGGAGATAGATAATGGCATTGAAGCAACATTTTTTAGGACTGAAAAAGTTCGTTTTAATCTAAGTGCGGATATTGCCATGCCTGTGAATAGTCAGGACAGTGAGGCTCGTGCAGGTATGCCAGATATTGATACGGTACTTCAGCTTGGACCGTCATTAGAAATTACGCTCGCCGGTGACCGCTTTCAAGCGGATCACCTAAGACTTGAGTTACCTGTCAGGGCGGCTATATCAACAGACTTACGCTCAGCAGAAAGTGTTGGCTGGTTGTTTGAGCCAAGGTTAACTTATGAGACAAGGCGGCCTTATAAAACAGGTTTTACTTATCTTGTTTCAGCGGGTTTGCGTTTTGCTACCGAGGATTTGCATCAGTATTATTATGATGTGGATGCGGCATTTGTTACACCGGAAAGAGAGCAGTTTGAATCGCAGGCAGGGTATAGCGGGATGTTCGTTGATTATATCGCCAACTGGCGCAGTGAAAGTTTTATCTACTGGGCATTGTTACGCTATCAGAATCTTCAGGGGGCGGCTTTCGAAGACAGTCCTCTGGTAGAGCAGAATGATTATTTATTGATTGGTGCGGGCGTCACCTGGGTCTTTGCAACAAATCTGTAATGGTAGAAGTTCTGTATGTAGTTTTTGTTCTTGGAGAGTATTTATTTAGTTTCTGTTATTGCCTAGTAACGGGTCTTCACGAATTTGATAGTTTGGACTTTTTACTTTTACTTTAGATGCTGATCGCGGAATCTTGTTTCGCGATTTCTTTTAGATGCCTACCGTCAGCTAAGACTCATAAGCCGATGTGACATGAATATTTACAATTAACCTATAACGCTTATTTGTGGTCGCAATTACCAGGAACAGTAACGTTGAGTTTGTTGCTGCTACTATTATTGCTGCTCTGGTCGAGCCATGAATAAATCTCTGTCGCTGCCGGGTCGCAAGACTGACAGCTGGTGCCGCATGAATCCGTTGCTGAGTGTTTTTCGACTTTACCTTTACGAACCCAGATATCCATCATACCGCGGACTGCGTCAGCGTCGGTATCAAAGTGCAGAGCGATATCACTGAGCGTGCATTGACCACGCTGTTTCAGGTAGTCACGAATCTCAGAGAGAATCATGTGCCCATCTCCGTTGCATCGGGTTCGCTGCTGTTACTGTCGTTGTTATGTGCCCACTGTCGTAAGCCATAGATAAAACCGATGAAAACTATCAGCGTGCCGGCTAACCACAATCCTGAAAATAAAGGATGTTGAGAAAATGTGCCAATCTGATAATAGCCGCTGGCCGTTATATAGGCGATTGCAGTCGTCCAAAAGGCGACAAATACTGCCCATGGTGTTCCAGCTTCACGGCGGATGGCACCGATGGTGGCAACACAGGGGAAGTACAGCAGAATGAATAACAGGTAAGCAAAAGCACCCACCTGACCATCGAAGCGTTTGATCATAGCGCCGAAGGTAGCATTATCGACTTCCTGCGCTTCTGCGGCGGCTTCCAGTGAATGAATGTCACCGACGTCCATCTGTAGCGGATCACTAAACATATCAGTCAGGCCGGAAAGGTTTTCAGGCACCGTGGCAAAAGAATCATTTATCGCCTGCCAGAAATCAAAGACTTCTTCGTTGCCAGTGCCACCGGCATCTTCACGAGCAAGCTGAGAATACAAAGTATCCAGTGTACCGACGACGACTTCTTTGGCGAGTACGCCGGTGATGATACCTAATACAGCAGGCCAGTTATCTTCACTGATTCCCATGGGTGCAAATACTGGTGTGGCCGATTTACTGATAACAGCGAGGACAGAATTATTTGAGTTTTCCTGGCTGATGGAACCGTCGGTACCGATGGCGCTAAGTACATTGATAACCAGTACCATGACAACGATTACCTGACCAGCATCTCTGATAAACAGACGAACACGATCCCAGGTTCGCAGCATTATGCCTTTGAGTGTCGGCATGTGATAGGGCGGTAGCTCCATCATGAAACCACTGCTTTCACCGGATAAGATTGTTCGTTTCATTAACAAGCCGGTAAGTACGGCAACGATAATGCCGATCAGATAAAGAGCAAAGACAAGATTCTGTCCGTTGTCTGGGAAAAATGCGGCGACGAATAAAGCGTATACAGGTAAGCGTGCACCGCAGGACATGAACGGGTTCATTAATATTGTAAGTTTACGTTCGCGCTCGTTTTCTAATGTACGGGTAGCCATTACAGCGGGTACGTTACAGCCAAAACCGACGATCAAAGGTACAAATGCTTTACCCGGTAGGCCGATGCTGCGCATGAAGCGATCCATCACAAATGCAGCTCGCGCCATATAACCGCTGTCTTCAACGGCAGACAAGAATAAATACAGTGCAGTAATAATGGGGATAAAGGTAGCAACAATTTGAATGCCGCCGCCAAGACCGTTGGCTAGAACGATACGTAAAAAATCGGGCGTGCCAATGCTGCTCAGTACTTCAGAAAAGCCGTCAACAAACAGTGCACCGGCAACGCCATCAAAAACATCGATAAAGGCGCCGCCAAAGTTTATGGTGAACATAAACATCAGGTACATGACCAACAGAAAGAAAGGTACGCCAAAGGCACGACTTAAAACGAAGCTATCAATCTTATCGGTGATGGTTTTACCGACTTTACCTTTTTCACTGATGACGGATTGGGCTAAGGCATGTGCGTGGCTGAACCGGCTGTCAGCGATATGGATGTCTGCATCTTCACCAGCACGTTCTTCGATGATGGTACGCCATTTTTCAACGGTATCCAGCACGGACGCGCCGCATTGATTTTGCGCGCTGACATCGCTTTCCAGTAGTTTTAAAGCCAACCAATGTAAATTATTTTTTGTTGCTGTGCTGCACTTTTCAAGGCGTGGCATCAGGTCGGCTATCGCCTGTTCAACGACTTCATCATGCGCTAGACGGAAGCCGCCGTTATGTTCACCCGAAGTGATGGCAAGGATTTCTGCCTTGAGTGTATCGATACCTTCGCCACTGATGGCAACAATTGGTACCACTGGGCAGCCTATTTCCTGCGATAGTTTTTTAGTGTCAATTTCGATACCGCGTTTACGCGCGACATCCATCATGTTTAAAACCAGCACGATGGGAACACCCATTTCTAAAAGCTGTGCGGTGAGATATAGATTGCGCTCAAGATTGGATGCATCAACGACATTGATGATCAGGTCAGCATCACGTGCTAACAGGTAATCGCGGGTTACTTCTTCATCGATTGAACTGGCATCCAGTGAATAGATACCGGGTAGATCGTAGACCGTTACTGTGTGATTATTCAGCTCAAAAAAGCCTTGTTTACGATCGACAGTAACACCGGGCCAGTTGCCGGTTTTTTGGCGGATACCAGTGAATGTATTAAACAGTGCAGATTTGCCGCAATTGGGGTTGCCGGCTATTGCTATAGTTAGTGAACTATTGTCAGAAGCAGGAGCTTCTTGTTTATCTTCGCAGCAGCCCATAACCATTTACTTACTAAGAGGTTCCACCAGCAGCATTTCAGCCATGCCTGGTCCTAGAGCGACACGGGTGCCAGCGTTTTGAATGACGACACTTTTACCGCGATGATTGAGCATATTAACAACCGTTCCAACTCGCAGGCCCAGAGATAACATGCGGCGAACCATCAGCTTGCCACCTTCGATTGAAGCGATGCGACCGCGATGACCGTTTTTTAGCGACAGTAAACTGGTTGTTGCTTGTGTTTCGCTCATAAAATTCAGGATGTTACCGGTTAGTTGTTAAAGAGAATCGTTCTCATTCGTGATTAGATTATATTAGACCTTTCTTAAATAGATTGCAAGGAGCCCAAATGGGTATGTTGTTGTTATCAATTTGTGCAGGATATTTGTACAGATTAAGGCTGTATTTGTATGCTTGAAATTAGGCGAAAATGCTATATTTTTCATGTATTTAGTTGATTAAGTGTTACACTCGAAAATTAAGGACAGCTAATAACAAAAAAGAGTGGTTTATCCCTTGCGTAGAAAATACCCGCTGCAAATAACTATAAGTACATTATTCATCGCTATTACGGTTCTTTTAGGGACGATTCTTAGCTGGCAGAGCTTTAATAAAACGTCAGACATCATGCTGAACTCCGCACATGATATCTATGCGCGTATCACTCAGGAGCTGATTCTTGATTTTAAGGGAACCTACGGAGCACTAGCCGGTGGGCTTCGCCAGTTTCGATTATCACCAGTTACTACTGCAGATGCATTTGATGAGCGCATTGCCTACATAGAAGATTTTGAAGCCGTGCTGGCCTCTGATTCGTCCGTGTTCGGCGTAGGTATTGCTTATGAAAATGGTGACTATCTGGGTGTAGCGTCTGTGGATTCAGATTATGTGCGTGAAAAGTATACGGTACCGGCAGAGGCCGCATTTATTGCTCTGTACAGAAAAAGAGCACAGCCAGAGCCTGGCTTTGATGCGGGTAAAATATATTCTATTTTTTTTGATGCGCAATTAAAAGAAATATCAAGAAGTGCAGGTGAAGTGACACAGTTTGATCCACGTACGCGTCCTTGGTACAAGCATGCGACGGATACGCCGAGTGCAAGTAAACCCTATCTGTTTTACGACAGTAAAGTTGTCGGTCTAACGGCGATGAGCAAAACTGCAGAGCCGGGAGTGGTCGTCGTCTTTGATATTACGCTTAAAAACTTGAGTCAGACCATAGCAAAGTATCAGATAACGCCAAGTTCTGAAGTCGTGCTAATAAGTGCCGATGGCGAAACATATGCCTATAAGGATCAGCAGAAAGTAATTATCGAAAAATCAGCGTCATCAGATAATCTAGAATTATCAAATAATAAAGGGGTTCAACTGGCTAACCTGCGCCAGCTCGGCAGCGGTGTTCTTGCTTATGTCAGCAATAATTTTGAAGCCAAAGAACAAGCACTGGATTTTGAATATAACGGCAGATCTTGGATAGGCAGTACGCGTGTGGTAGCGAGGCCGGGTGGCGTTGATCTATATGCTTTAATTCTTTCTCCGGTTGATGAGTTATTGGCAGATGCGGTACTTATCCGCTGGCGATTAATTTTAATAGCATTGCTGGTGTTGGTTATTTTTATTCCGATTATCTGGTTTACATCAAAAAGAATATCGACGCCATTGAATGTTCTCTCGCAACAAGCAGAAGCCATTTCACGATTTAACTTTTCTGAATCAGAGCTGCCCTCATCATTTATAAAAGAAGTCGATCAACTTGATTCAGCGATGGAGTCGATGAAATCAACGATAAATAAATTTATTAAATTGATTAATTCGTTAGCGGGTGAACAGGATCTGGATCGGCTGTTAAAAAGCATTACTGAAGAGACAATGTTAATCAGTCAGTCTGATGCGGCGTTGATCTATCTACTCGATGAGAAAGATGATTTGTTAAAAGCTGATTTCTTATGTGATAAAACAAAACAACAGCTGGATACCACAGATCTTTCGATATTAACGCTGGAAGATGCAAAAGCATTACTGACAAGTAATGGTGATGGAGGTGGTGGTTGTAAGAGTCGAGTACTTAAACTGAGTAAAGTAGACACAAGCAAGTTAACACCATTGTTAGATTCTCTGGCAGTAGAAAAACTTACGACTATCGTACTTCCATTGCAAAACCGTAATGATGAGATTATTGGTTTGTTGTGTCTTATCTACCAGCGCGACGAAGCTATACATACTCGTAATATCGAATTCATCGAAGCGCTCTCAGGCTTTGCGGCAGTTACACTGGAGAGTAGGCAGTTGTTTAATATGCAGGAAGCATTGCTGCATGCTTTTATTAAATTGATCGCGGGAGCCATCGATGCCAAATCTCCGTATACAGGCGGGCATTGTTTACGAGTGCCTGAGATAACCTTGATGCTTGCGAAAGCCGCGTGTGAAAGTACCGAGGGTGTTTATAAAGATTTTGATCTGGATGACAAGCAATGGGAAGAGCTAAGTATAGCTGGTTGGTTGCATGACTGCGGCAAGGTGACAACACCTGAATATGTTGTCGATAAAGCAACGAAACTTGAAACCATCTATGATCGGATACATGAGATAAGAACACGTTTTGAAGTATTGAAACGTGATGCTGAAATAAGCTGCTGGAAGAGTATTGCTGAAGGTGCTAATAAAGAAAAATCTTTGGCTGATTTGGAAAAGAAAAATAAAACAATCGAAGATGATTTTGCTTTTGTCGCTGAGTGTAATGTCGGTGGCGAGTTTATGGCAGATGAAAATATCGAACGACTACAGGCTATCGCTGAGAAGACATGGATGAGAACATTGGATGACACGCTGGGTTTGTCGTGGGAAGAATTGAATAGAAAAGAACGGAATCGAAAAGACCAAAGTCGTATAGAGCAAAGCCGTATAGATCAGGGTAATACTACCGTGCAGGTAGAAGAGAAGTTGTTATCTGATAAACCAGAGCATTTAATTGCACGGCATGAATCAGATAAGATGCCAGATGATAATCAATGGGGTTTCAAGGTTGATACGCCAGAATATAAATATAACCGCGGTGAGCTATACAATCTTTCTGTAAAAAAAGGAACCTTGAGCGAGGAAGAGCGTTACATGATTAATGGTCACATGATCCAAACTATTATCATGTTAAATAATCTGCCTTACCCAAAGAATTTGCGTAACGTTCCATTGATTGCAGGTAGTCATCACGAAACAATGGATGGTAAAGGTTATCCGAAAAAACTGGTGATGATCGAGCAGCCAAAAACAGCACGCATGATGGTGATAGCTGATATTTTTGAGGCTTTAACCGCGTCTGATCGACCTTATAAAAAGGCAAAAACATTAAGCGAATCGATTCGAATATTAAGTTTTATGCGAAATGATAAACATATTGATGCGGATTTGTTTGATCTTTTTTTAAAAAGCGGTGTCTATCTGGAGTATGCGAAAAAGTTTCTTTCGCCTGAGCAGATAGATGATGTGAATATCGAAGATTATCTGTCCTGATAATTTTAATGTATAAAAGAATTTTATTTAATGACTGAAAGCAAAAGTGCAAGCCACTACTCACCAGCTGAAGAAAGGATCAATATAGCATCACATGCTATCGGTCTGGTATTAAGTTTTATTGCTTTGCTGTTGATGGTTCGCCATGCCAGCCTGTACGGTAACATATGGCATATCGTAAGTTTTAGCGTTTTCGGTTTGAGCTTAATTATTCTGTATGCCTCATCGACGCTTTATCATAGTGCCAAAGATCCGGTATTCAGAAGCAAATTGAGAGTGCTGGATCATGCCACTATCTATATTCTTATTGCTGGAACCTATACGCCTTTTACACTCATAACGCTCGGTGGTGTTACCGGCTGGGTTATTTTTGGGGCTTCATGGGGGATGGCAATAACCGGTATATTTTTAAAAATATTTTTTACCGGAAAGTTTGATCTGCTATCAACGGTGATGTATGTCTTTATGGGCTGGATTATCGTTTTTGCGTTTGAACCGCTGGTAAATAACCTGTCTTCCGAGGGTTTGTTCTGGCTGGTCGCGGGTGGTGTGTCTTATACGGTCGGTGCTATCTTATACAGCATCGGAAAAATAAAATTTAATCACGCAATCTTTCACGTATTTGTTTTGCTCGGTAGCTTTTGTCACTTTGTATCTGTGTATTATTACGTGCTTCCAGTCTGGTAAGTTTTTTATAGCTATTTAAAATTGATACTGTTTCTCAACGCTGAAATTTCTTCTTAGATCTCTTAATATCAGATAGGTCCATGGCCATAATACGGTACTGACAATAGCAGGCATGAAATATAACCAGCTGTCAGGTGCACGACCTATCATTCCGTCTACCCATAATGTCAGTAGCTGTTTTAACATTAACAGGAAGAATATAACGATTGCTTGTTGCAGTAGTGATGCGACGCGTAAACGTTGGTGTTGCAAGTGTATAACATAGATAACCAATACCATGCCCACTGCATGTTGCCCCATTAATGTACCGTAACTCACATCGAGCAAGAGGCCAGTAACCCATGCGACGGTGACACCAATTTTAGAGGGGGTGGCCATCGCCCAATAGATCAGAACTAATGTCACCCAATCTGGCCTGAATTCAACTGCCCAGTCTGGAAGCGGCATGATGGCAAGCATGAATGCGCCAATGATTGTAAAAATGCCGATGCGAAGTGTTTTATTCACGGTTGCCTCTTCGCTGAGTGGATTTTTTATTCCCTGCTTTTTTTTCGGTTACAGAATCTTCTGACTCGTCAGTATTTGTATCGACAGGTTCTTCATCATCTGATTCTGTTGCATTTCTCCAGACCAGCAATACTTCACGGCTTTTGTCGAGCTGTGCATGTGGTCGGGCTTCGATGTCAGCAAAAGGTTCACCTGCAGGACGTTCGACTTTGCTGATAATGGCAACGGGAAAGTTGGCCGGAAAAGTATCGCCAAGGCCAGAGGTAATTAGCAGGTCGCCAACTTTAATATCAACATTATGAGGCAGGTGACGCAGTTTTAACTGATCAATCTTGCCGGTGCCCGTTGCTATTGCTCGTAATCCGGTACGATTAATCTGTACGGGAATGGCATGGCTGGCGTCAGTAATCAACATTGCAGAAGAAGACATCGGGCCGACGTGAACAACTTGTCCCATGATGCCTAGCGCATCGATGATGGGTTGCCCTTGGTAGACGTCATCATTACTGCCTTTGTTTAGCAGAATTAATTGTCGGTAAGGGTCAGCATCAACATTGATAATTTCTGAAATAAGTAGACGTTCAGTTGTTTTAGGTGTGGCACCAAGCAATTTACGTAAACGTTCATTTTCTTTTTCGATGATGTCCAGCTTTTGTAGTTGAACGCGATTTTCCAGGTGACGTGCTTCGAACTCACGATTTTTTTCCAGCAGGGCCTGTTGCGTGCTTAAGGATTCATCAGCCCAGTAAAAAAGCTGGATCGGTAGATCGATAGTATATTGCAGGGGGTATATGAGATTGGAAAGTGTACTGCGTGCGAATTCCAGAGAACGCCAGCGGTGATCAACTGTCATCAGTGTGATAGAGGCAATAACCAGCACCACCATGCGTGCGGTAGCAGACGGACCCCTGATAAATAATGTTTGCATGTGCCTGCTTTGAACTAACCGTCAGGTACTGATTGATTGAAATCTGAAAGCTCTGCGCAAAAAGTTATGCATGTAAGCAAACATATCATTGCTGCACACCAGACATTATTCGACAGCGAGGAAGTCGCCTCCGTGCTGGTCGATAAGCTCGAGTACACGGCCACCGCCACGAGCTACACATGTGAGCGGGTCTTCAGCCATGACGACGGGAAGACCAGTCTCTTCCATAATGAGACGGTCAAGGTCACGTAATAAAGAACCGCCACCAGTTAACACGATGCCGCGTTCAGCAACGTCGGCGCCCAGTTCTGGCGGAGTTTGTTCTAATGCTGTTTTCACTGCGCTGACGATGCCATGCAGTGGTTCCTGTAATGCTTCGAGGATCTCATTGCTGTTAAGCGAGAAGCTGCGAGGAATACCTTCCGACAGATTGCGACCTTTGACTTCAATCTCTAACAGATCTTTACCGGGATACGCGGTGCCTATCTCGTGTTTGACTCTTTCAGCGGTGGCTTCACCGATCAGGATACCGTAATTACGGCGAACATAATTAGTAATAGCTTCATCAAACTTGTCGCCGCCAACGCGGACAGAAGCAGAATAAACGATACCGTTTAAGGAGATTACCGCAACTTCAGAAGTGCCGCCGCCAATATCCAGAACCATGGAACCCCTGGGTTCGTCTACCGGCATACCAGCACCGATCGCAGCTGCCATCGGTTCGTCGATCAGGTAAACTTTTCTTGCGCCAGCGCCTGCGGCAGATTCACGGATCGCACGGCGTTCCACCTGGGTGGCACCACAGGGTACACAGATCAGAACACGCGGGCTGGGACGTAAAAATTTGCTCTCGTGGACCGAACGGATGAAATGCTGCAGCATTTTTTCGGTGATATTAAAATCAGCGATCACGCCGTCTCGCATAGGGCGAATGGCGGTAATATTCTGTGGTGTACGGCCAAGCATGCCTTTGGCATCTTTACCATAAGCTTCGATGGTTTTTGGGCCGCCAGGACCACGATCCTGCCTGATGGCAACAACAGAGGGTTCGTTGAGAACGATGCCTCGACCGCGAGCGTATATCAATGTATTGGCAGTACCAAGATCGATTGATAAATCGTTGGAAAACATTCCCCGGAAACGATTCAAAAACATGAGTGTGTAGACCTATTATGTTCTTTAAGGTGTTCTTAACAGGTGGAGCTAAAGCGTTAAAAGCCCTTAATTATTGTATTTATTGTAGTTATTCACTGAATATAGAGTGTTTTGCTGAGATTGCCACCAATCTCAGCGCGAATTGCGCGTACTGTAGCAATCAGACTGCTATTGAGCAAGGTTTATGTGCGGTTTAGTGGCATTTGTGTGGGT
>JAUVDN010000066.1 GCA_030595325.1 Gammaproteobacteria bacterium
GGACACGCGGATTTTCAATCCGCTGCTCTACCAACTGAGCTATTCGGCCATTTTCATGATATGACTATCTTTTTGAACCTTAGCAAATTGACTCTGCTGACTGGCTCAAAGGAAGGCGTATTTAATCGATTAGACGCGCTGGAGTCAAGCTACTTAAGCCATTTCAGGCGATTATTTTACCTGTAGTATTTCACTTACTGGTGCAGCTAACGCTAGCAGCTTAATGTCTATACACCACTGGTAACGCTCATCGTCAGCAATCGACCGTATAACGGGCGCTACAATCACTTCACATGGTGTTATATCGAGATGAAAATGACTGAATGTGTGGCGAAACGCTGGTCGATCACTCGCATTATCAACGGTTAACTGCCATCTATTCAATACGAATTCATCAACTAACTCGTTCATTGCAAGCTCAGGCAAACTCCACAATCCACCCCAAATTCCTGTTGGCGGGCGTTTTTCCATTAAGTAATCACCTTGCTCGTTCCTGATGATTAAAAATCGCTTCTGCTTAACGGGCAGCGCTTTCTTCGGTTTTTTGGTGGGCAGCTCAGCCACCCTCTCTTGCTGTAAGGCAATGCAGTCACTGCGCAATGGACAAATGTTACATTTTGCAGAGGATCGCGTACACACGGTCGCACCCAGATCCATTATTGCCTGCGTATAATCAGCCACGTTTGCCTCTGGTGTGTATTTCTCCGCCAACAGCCACAGCTGCTTTTCCACCTGCGATTGCCCGTACCAGCCTTCAACCGCCTGATAACGTGCCAATACCCGCTTCACGTTGCCATCAAGAATGGCATGACGCTGCCCCAGTGCCTGCGCGAGTATCGCACCCGCAGTCGAAGGGCCGATACCCGGCAGAGCCAGAACTTCATCGTAGAAATGCGGGAATTCACCTTCATGCTGGTCGGCAATAATTAAGGCTGCCTTGTGCAAATTTCTGGCACGACTGTAATACCCCAGCCCTGCCCAATGCAACAACACGTCATCCTGTGAAGCATTCGCCAATGCGGCAACATCGGCAAAACTAGCCATGAACTTATCAAAATAAGGAATAACGGTAGCAACCTGTGTTTGCTGCAGCATAACCTCAGAGATCCAGGTGCGATAAAGTGACGTATTGTTTTGCCATGGCAAATCATGCCGGCCATGTTGTTTATACCAGTCCAGCAATCGTTCAGAAAACAATGCCACTAAAACAATCCTTTCAATTTATTTTTTAACTTGTCTTTGTACTTATCAGTACTCTCTTTTAATGCTTTTTTAGCTTTTTCCTCAACACGGCGCTTTTCTTCATCGGCTTTAGCTTTGAGGCGTTTTTTCTCTGCATCCGCTTTAGCCTTTAGCTTTTGTTTTTCGACATCCAGTTTCGCTTTGGCTTCATTCTTTAACACATCCGTGGTGGACTTTTTCAATTTATCTTTATCCAGTTCGTACTCCAGCGCGGCAAACGGGCCATAGATTCGAACAAAAATTGGATCGCTCAGAATTTTTTCCGACACGGTTTTACCCCGTGCCAGTTTTATAGAAGTGACCATATCCATGGTGTCTTGCATGATGTCGATGTGACCTTTAGCGGTTATAGTCACACGCTTTGAAGCCATTAGAAAGTCATTCGTACGCGCTTTTCCGTTAGCCAGATTTACCGTACTGTGTATCTTGTCGAATACGGTTACCTCACGTGGCTCATAATCCCCCATGATGGTCTTCGACAGTCCAAAACCTTTACTGTGCACATAATCAGCGACTGAGGTACGCATATAAAATTCCGGATCGAAACCTTTTACCTGGGTTTGCTTCATATCAAAGTTAATCTGCCCTTTACTGGCTTTTTTCAGCTGATTGACACTATCGCCTTTGGTTACGATATCCATATTCAAATTGACGGCACCTTCCAACGCCAACGGTTTTTCACCCATCATACCCACGAGAAGAGGGTTTGCCACCGGCCCTACCTGCACCTGATTTACCTTGAGCCCTATCGCATAAGCAGGCACATTTTTTTGTACATCCAGTTCAACCTCTGCTTTCACCTGCCCTTGTAATAACTGCATCGAAAGCGGTTTAATATTAATCACACCTTGTTGCGCTCTAACCGACATCAAAAACTGCTTAATCTGGTATTCCTTCGCGGTTAAAGAGGCGATACGAAAGTCACCTTCGATATCCAGCTGACGCATCATTTCAACCGGCAGCTCAATTTTTTCATCGCCAGCGGTGTTATCAATTACTGGCGCTGCTACACCCGTAGGTGCTGCAACCTCAGCTTCCACTACAGGCGGCAAATAATCATTAACATTTAACTGATCAAAAGCTAAGTCGTAACGCAGCTGCTGTTTACTCATGTTAAGTATATGTATCCAACCACTTAAAACACTGTCATCGAGCGCCAGAGAAAAATCATTGAGCTGTAACTTTTCGCCATACATTTTTAATTTTGTTTTTATCGCAACCTTATGCAAGGCACCCGCCTTTGCCATCACCGGTAATTCTGCAGCGACACGTTCTGCCAGCTCGCGTGCATTAAATGCCTGAACCTCAATATCTGCATTGATAACCGGTGTGTTTAAAAACTGCGTCACGGTGACATCAGCCAGCATGGTTGTTCCCAACGCAGACAATTCAAACGATTTCATCGTTACACGCTGATCGTCTATAGAAACATCAATAGTCGATTTTATTGCGACCTCTTCCTGCTGCGGGATAAATTCATTCGCCTTTGCCAGAACAGTAAGCACAAAATCACGCAAGTTGAATTTTGTCAGCTCCGGGTTAATGGTTAATTGCGTGGTTAGCTTTAATCGCGTATCAATCTGCGGCTGATTGTTTACAATATGCGCACCAAATTGCACGTCGATTGCCTCATCGAACGTAATCGCACTGGTGGTTAAGTTTAATTCTGAAATTGTCGCTTTAGTGTTACTGCTGAGATCATCATACTGAATGATGGCATCAACGAATTCAAAGCCTTCAACTTTTAATGACTCCAATGGTAACGATTTACTTTCATTTTCCTGTAGCGATGATGAGGCCTTGTCCTTAGATGCTTGCGCCTTATCCTCTAAGCTTATTTCAGAATTATCCGACTGAGACAGGCCAGACCAGTTGTTCGATTTGTTTTTAGCTACTTCAAGTGAAACATTTAAACCATGCAATCTGATTACATTAATCTCTACTTTCTTTTTAAGCAGCGGCAACACATTAATCTTTATGTCTAGCTGTTTAATCGCCGCAAACTGTTTCGCTTTAAAACCTTTCTCATTACCCAACGCAACATCTTCAACCTTTAAACCAATCCAGGGGAAGACAGATAAGTTTATATTGCCGTCGATTTTAAAATCTCGACCAGTGGCTTGCTCAACTTGTTCAATAATTTGCGGCTTATAATTATTAGCATCAAAGGTTGCAACAAACGCCAGTAAGGCGAGTAAAGCAAAAGTTAAAATTATAAAAAAGAATTTTACTGACCGACGTACTACTTTCATTATATATCCTGTGACCACAATTATTGTTATCTACTGCTTATGCAAACTACCTATGCAAACTGCTTATACAACCTAGTTACGCTTACTAACTACATGCACTAACTACATGCTCTAACTACACACTAATAAAGCTCGTATCATCTATTCCAATCACCCGACTTACCGCCGGATTTTTTTAGCAAACCAATATTATTCATCGACATGCCACGATCCATCGCCTTGCACATATCATAGATAGTTAACAAGGTAACCTGCACCGCGGTAAGTGCTTCCATCTCGACACCTGTTTGCCCCGCTGTTTTTACTTCAACGATGCAATGCACGCTCTGTTCTTTTTCATTGGCATTTAATTGAACATCGACATGCGTTAACTGCAACGGATGACAAAGCGGAATCAAATCAGATGTTTTTTTAGCCGCCATGACACCCGCGATACGCGCCACGCCTAGCACGTCACCTTTTTTATGATTGCCATCAATAATACGCTGCAGTGTTTCAGCCTGCATATTGATGGTACCTTCAGCAATGGCTTGTCGTTGCGTTACGTTTTTATCACCGACATCGACCATATGGGCATCGCCATGTTGATTGAAGTGGTTTAATTTATCATCTGTCATCTTATTTGACCGTGTATATATGCTTGATTTGATTGGAGGTATTATGCCATTTATTTGCGCATTATTTTTATGCATAAGCCCCAATAACTTCTCTATGTCATTAATAATGATTAATATTCGTTTTATACTTTTTATTAGACCTTTGCGGGTCCCGCCCCGCTGGCGGGTCACTCTTTTGCTACAGCCCAAAAGAGTGCCTCGCCCGCGGTGCGAATACCGCAAGCTTTAAGAGTTACACAAAGGCTAGGTAAATAATCGAATAGAAAAAATCGCGGAATGAGAAAAATCCGCTCCTACATGGGAATATCTCAACAACTAATAACCAAGACGCCTCAATCATTAATCGTTAAAATAACCCCATGAGCATCAGCATACAATTCTTCGCCAGCCTGCGAGAGATAACCGGTCAGTCACAAACAACACTGTCCTATGAACCCTCAATGGATGTACTTATAGTATGGGCCAAAGCAACAAATAATATGGTTATGCCGGATAACACTTTATGTGCCATCAACATGGAATATGTCAAAACAGACGCCATCGTTGCTGACAATGATGAAGTCGCTTTTTTCCCACCCGTCACCGGTGGATAATAGTCGTCATGCCTGCTCATTTAACCAATAAAGCATTTAACCCCTGGGATGAAATTCAGCGCTACCAGGACGGACATCTGCAATCCGGTCATTACGGCGCAACAGCCAGTTTTGTTGGCACTATGCGTGATTTCAATATCAACGAATCTGTCAGTCACATGACGCTGGAACATTATCCAAAGATGACCCAGCATTATCTGGATAAGTTATGTCTGCAATGTAATCAACAGTATGAACTCGATGATTGCTTAATCATTCATCGCTTCGGAGACATCTATCCCAATGAACCTATCGTGCTCACCGTCGCCTGGTCTGCACACCGCGCACAGGCGTTCGATGCCTGCCGCTATCTGATGGAAGAACTGAAATCCAATGCACCTTTCTGGAAAAAAGAAGTGACTGACAAAGGTGAGCGCTGGGTGCATAACGATATAATAAATAATGAATAATGAATAATGAATAATGAATAATGAATTTTGTTATCAACTGTCGGGGCTTACAACTTTATTTAACAACAGAACAACATGAGAGAGGTTGCCTCACCTCTCTCACAAAAAATCTTTTATCTTTTGACCTTCAATTATTCATTGTTAACTATACATTATTCATTGCTTTCATCTATTGGATGAGAATAAACAAGGCTGTCTGACCACGCTGTACATTGAACAAAATCTGCTCATCGTCAGCCTTTACCATTTCTTTTAGATCACCCAATGTTTTAACCGGCGCCCGGTTCACTGATAAAATGAGATCGCCTCTTCGCAAGCGTGCATTCCAGGCCGCGCTGCCACGTGTAACATTCGCGACGACTAAAAACTTGTTGCCGCCTTCATCGTGACTTTCAATCGATGCCCCCGCAAGTTTAGGGTTAAGTTTTTCACCAGCAATCGCCTGCTCAATCTCATCTTCGATGTATGCCGTAAGCTTCACCTCATCGCCTTCACGTATTACATCGATTTCCATCTTTGCGCCAACACGCATCAGGCCAACCATATTACGCATCGCTGAGGCGCTTTTAACGGTAACGCCATTAATCTGTGATATGACATCACCAACTTTTAATCCCGCTTTACTTGCCGCAGAGTCTTCCACCACTTGTGATATCACCACACCTTGATGCAGGTCCAGCCCAAAAGCACGTGCCAGTTCTGGCGTCAGGTTCTGCATGATGACACCGAGCATGCCGCGACGAACTTCACCGAATTCGATCAACTGATCAGTCAACTCACGCACCATGTTAATCGGGATAGCAAAACCGATACCCACATTACCGGTACCGCCGGAAGCTAAAATCGCCGTATTAATACCGACTAATTCGCCACGTAAATTAACCAACGCACCACCGGAGTTACCCGGATTAATCGATGCATCGGTCTGAATAAAGTCTTCATAGCCCTCGATGCCCAAACCGGTTCTACCCAACGCACTGATAATGCCAGACGTTACTGTTTGACCCAGACCAAATGGGTTACCGATAGCGACCGCGAAATCGCCTACGCGCACGCTCGATGAATCAGCAAAAGGAATGCTGATGAGGTCGTCATGATCAATTTTCAAAATAGCCACATCAGCTTCCGGATCTGAGCCAACGATTTTCGCTTCCAGCTGCTGGCCATCATGCAAGGTGACAGAAATCTCATCCGCCCCCTCAATCACATGATGGTTGGTCACGATATAACCGGCTTCTGCATCGATGATGACACCGGAGCCCAAACTTTTAACTTCTTTACGTTGCGGCAGATTTTCAAAGCCTTTAAAAAATCGTTTAAATAGCGGGTCATTCAATAGAGGATGATTATCGATATCGACCGAGCCTCGAGTTGCAATGTTCACTACTGCAGGACGTGTCTTTTCTATCATCGGCGCCAGACTGGGCAAAGGCTGACCATCGATGTAAGCGGGTAAAGCGGCAAATGTATTTGAAGTGAAAACAACGAGCAATAAGGCTATAGATAAGAAAACAGGTCTAACCGGAAACATATACACTCCTAAAAATTCATCAATGTGTCTCATAGACAAATAGCATTTTACATAGTTCAGGTGCACGCAACAGCTAATCAGGCACAATATATACAAAAATATAAATTAGAGTCGCTCTCGTATTTAAACAGTCGCTAAAACCATCACACTTGAAGTTGGCAGAGTGAGCTGATAGATTCTGTGACCACGATTAAAAATAACAGGAAAAACCATGTACACCTTTTCACGAACAACTGGCGTAATCGCCCTATCAACAACCTTATCACTTGGTCTGGTTGCCTGCAGCAACGAGAGTGAAGCGCCTTTAGAAACATTACAGCAAAAAGCCAGCTACAGCTACGGTGTTGATGTTGCCAGTCGCTTAAAGCAACAAGGTATCGAACTTGACGTATATGCTCTTAACAGGGGTATCGCTGATTCCTACACTGGCGCTGCATTGGCATTAAGTGATGAAGATCGATTAAAAGCAAAAACCAGCTTCCAGGCTGAATTACGCGACTCATTGGTCAAGAAACAAACCAGTGACGCTGTAAAGAATAAAACAGATGGTGAAGCCTTTCTTGCAGAAAACGGTAAGAAGCCTGATGTAATAACAACTGCCAGCGGTCTGCAATATAAAATCCTGACTACCGGTGATGGCAAACAACCCAAAGACACTGATACGGTGACCACGCATTATAAAGGCACATTAATTGATGGTCGTGAGTTCGATAGCTCTTACAAGCGTGACAAACCCGCATCATTTCCGGTTAAAGGCGTTATCAAAGGCTGGACTGAAGCGTTACAGCTTATGCACGTTGGGGATAAATGGCAATTATATATTCCCTCTAATCTAGCTTACGGTGCAAGCAAACGCAGCGAGCTAATTGGTGCCAATTCAACGCTAATATTTGAACTAGAGTTACTAGGTATTAAAGAGTAAAAACAGTTACACGTTGCAAGCTGCAAGCTAAGGCTTAGTAAGCTTTATGCTTGCGGCTTTATGTATGCAACTTGAAACTGGCTTTATTCGATATTCTGAATCTGAATACAGAGAGCAATCATATCTAATTGATTTAATAATAAAAAATAAAAGTAGGAGAAGGTATAGCTACAATACAAGCTACAAATAAAAAGTTGGTTCTTTAACTATTTATGCTAGCGTTTTTCAAACTTTGCTTTTACAGCTAAGGCTTGCCTTTTAGCCAAATTCAGATCTTTATCACTAGGAAAGCCTATGATATCGGCATGTTTAGGCGGCTCATTATTGAAATCTATCTCAAGCCCCTCACTAATTACCACTTGTGCTTGCAAATAAGCTCGACCGATTGTTTCATGCGGGAAATGAGCATCACCATGATCCCATATCTCATTTAACAACATATCTGATGTTACAAAAACAGAAACCTTTCCATCACTTCCTGTAGAAAATGCAGCTGTACGCACCCCCCCGTCGGCCGTAACATATCTTTTTTGCTTAGGCCGAATAAACCTAGTCAATTCATCATCTGAAACAATGTCCATTAACTCATACTTTCAATAAGCTCAATTACTTTATTAGGTATTTTCCCAAAGTATGGCTTCATACCATAATCACGATTAACTTTTGAAAAATATGCTGAATAAACAATTTCATTTATACCTGATAACTCTACATTACAAATAAAATCATCTTTTCGCCATTCAAAATTGATTGCACCATTTGCAGAAGGAGCAATATCAGGTAATTTCAGATGCACCGGCAGTAATCTTATAAACTGCATCGCTTCAAACATTGCAGAAATACTAATTGCAACAGCACCTTCGTCATCCCAATTATCATCACTACACTCTTCTTGAATTTCAATAAGCTCAGATAAAATATCTTCTATCTTTCTTATGGGTGCAGTAACACTTCGAGTATGGGACTTAACATCGCCTTGAAAACAATTCAAGAACTTCATTGCCACATCAGTGACACCAAAACTCACATCACCTATCGATAACGGCTCACATTCCACACAAAATCCACTCATTGATATTTCCTCACTACTCTATCTGTAATATTACGGAAAAATAGCTCATTCTTATAATTCCTTAGACCAACTAAAGTTTGATGCAAGCTCTCCTCATCAGATTTCATCTGACCAGTTTTCCCAACATCCACATCCAATATCACTGGAACTACATTCTTTTCCTTATCTAGTCCATTCATACTCATATTCACAATCCCATCTGCTTCAATATCCTTATTAGGAATGATTAAACGCATATCAAATGCGCCTAAAAATGGAGGTAACCCATCTGGAACAACAGGAGCCCCAACCAGATAGTCATTAAAATCATCCATTGGTAAATCCAACTCAATTCTATTGATAAATCGAACTCCCACTCTGTTCACACTTTCAATCTTTGTCTTATCTAAAAAAACATTCCAAATTTTAACCGCTTGTTCCTCTAGCAACTCCCAGTTTTGGTATGGCGGTAACTGTGAAAAAGAAAAGCGATCTCGAAATAATTGAACGATGTTTCTATCGTCTGAACTTTTTGCTGAAATACCCACTAAACCGCTATCATGCACTTCTGTTTCCGGTCCAGAGCTTTTTATTACAGCCTTAATTATGCTACTTCTTTTTTCTTCTTGCTGTGGAAAGTCAGGCTTTAAGACATCAGCTATTTCCTGCAACATTTCAATCGTGACATTATCAGATACAGAAAATTGAAATTCTATTATAGCTTCAATAATTGGCGCATTAGATAAATTGGGCCATTGCTCGGGCATTACATATTTCTCATTATAAAGTGGTTATTATTTTGCCTAACTATAGTAGTAATTGTATATATATGGACAATATGCTTAATTTGACATACATGTTATCAATAAATTCAAAAACATATCACTTTATTGTACCGTGATTATTCGTACAAGTACCGCTGAAACCCTATAAACACATCCCTAATCCCAGCCACACTACCTAGTTCAGCCGCCGCATCACTGACACCGTGGTATTTCAGCTCCAATAAATCTGGCAGTTTTGCCTGATCCAGCTCCCCAACATCCTCTTAAATGTACTGTGACAACACGAAATCAAGGAATTACTGCTCCTTATAATCATATTGAGAGAATATCTGGGCTTTACTCATAGACACCCTTTCTTCTCTGGTAATCGGTTCCTCCAGTAAAATATTGTAGAAAAACTGCCTAGCTACAATATAAATATTACTTTGCGTTTTGAGCTACAAAACAAGCTACAAATAAAACGCCAGCTCTTACTGGAAGATAATAAACGAACAAGGAAGATAATTACAAGCTAATCAATAGCTTATTTTATGATTTAGAAGTCTCTGGACACTACTGGAAGTTATTCTATATTTTGAATCTGCTCGCGCATCTGCTCGATCAAAACTTTTAGCTCTACCGACGCATTGGTGCTGGAAATATCTGCTGACTTCGAGCCTAATGTGTTCGCTTCGCGATTAAGCTCCTGCATTAAAAAATCCAGTCTACGCCCCACCGCTTCATTACGATTTAAAACATCACTCATCTCTTTGAGGTGACTGTCTAAACGATCCAGTTCTTCATCAACATCCATCTTCTGCGCAAGATGCACCAACTCCTGTTCTAGTCGATCGCTGTTTACTTCGATATTTAAATCATCCAGACGCGCACGCAATTTTTTCTGATAACGTGCCTGTATCTCCGGCATATTTTCACGCGTCTGGTTCACTATCTGCTGTATCGAATCACAACGCTGCAAGATTAAATCACGCATGCGTTCACCTTCACGCTCACGGTTGGCAATTAGATCATCCAATGCTTCCTCTAAACCTTTTTCACTTGCGGCCAAAACAGGTTTCATATCCAACATTGATTGCTGAACAATCCCCGGCCACTGCAATACTTCCATAGGATCGACTTCCGAGGGCTGGTGCAATAGATTATTTATTTCCTGACAAGCGCTAAGCAAAGATTTTGCCTGTACTTCGTTGATAACAATTGCTTCAGATTGCTGCGCACTTTGATTAAACCGTAAATAACACTCAACCTTGCCACGCTTTAACCGTTTTTGAATGATTTCGCGAAACTTGGTCTCATTAGCGCGAAAATCTTCTGGCATCTTTAGATGTAGCTCGAGAAAACGATGATTGACACTGCGCAACTCCCATATCAAATCCCCCGCCTCCAGATTTTGCTGTATACGCGCAAAGGCTGTCATGCTTTTAGTCATATCCAATAACTCCAGTCATCTTTTTTCAGTGCATGCAAGTCTAGCATGTAGGCAATTCTGGCATGTATAATAGCGGAAATATGTTCCATACAATTTCCGCGCAATTCACAATTATGGCCACATCCATGTGGGTCGCGCGCAACCCAATGAATATAAGAGAACACTAACCCATGCGACCAAGTAATCGTCAAGCCGATGAGATGCGCGCCGTCAAAATAACAAGGAACTACACAAAACACGCCGAAGGATCCGTGTTAATCGAATTTGGTGACACCAAGGTTATCTGTACTGCCAGCGTCGAAGAACGAGTCCCTGGATTCCTACGTGGTAAAGGACAAGGTTGGGTTACTGCAGAATACGGCATGCTGCCGCGCTCAACTGGCTCACGCATGCGTCGTGAAGCATCCAGCGGCAAACAAGGTGGCCGCACCATGGAAATTCAACGTTTAATCGGTCGTGCTCTGCGTGCGGGTATTGATCTTGAAGCATTAGGTGAAAATACCATCAGTCTGGACTGCGATGTTATACAAGCCGATGGCGGTACACGCACAGCCAGTATCACTGGCGCATGGGTTGCATTGAATGATGCGATACAACATTTACTCGACAAAAAAACCATCAAAAAAAATCCACTGCATCATCAAATCGCGTCCGTTTCTGTGGGCATCTATAATGGTACAGCGGTACTGGATCTGGATTACGCAGAAGATTCTAATGCAGAAACGGATATGAATGTTGTAATGAACAGCGACAACAGTTTCATCGAAGTTCAAGGGACTGCCGAAGGCCACCCTTACAGTAAAAATGAATTAAACGATATGCTGGCTCTGGCAGAAAAAGGTATCACTGAATTGTTCTCTATCCAACAAGCGGCTATTCAAAAAGCAGCTATTGAAGGTTAATCAACCATGCAAAAAATTACTAAAATTGTGCTCGCCAGTGGTAACGCAGGCAAAGTTCGAGAAATCAATAAATTGTTTGCCGGTAGCGGTATTGAAGTTATTCCACAAACCGAACTTAACGTACCTGAAGTTCCAGAGACAGGGACCACCTTTGTTGAAAACGCCATCATCAAAGCTCGCCACGCCGCAGAGGTTACTGGCCTGCCCGCTATCTCAGATGACTCCGGCATCGAAGTTGATGCACTGGACGCACGTCCCGGTGTTTATTCAGCACGATATGCCGGTCAAGGCGCTAGTGATGACGACAACAATAATCTAATGCTTAAAGAATTATCAGGGGTAAGCGAAGCTGAACGAACTGCACGTTACCAGTGTTTGATCGTCTTCATGCGTTCACACACCGACCCTGTACCAATCATCACGCAAGGCAGCTGGGAAGGACGAATTTTGGAAGCGCCTCAAGGTGATGGTGGTTTTGGTTACGACCCTATATTTTATGTACCCACGCATGATTGCTCAGGCGGTGAATTGCCGCTAGATGTTAAAAACACCCTAAGCCATCGCGCTATAGCGCTTAAAGCTATGTTGAAAGAATTTAAGCAACACCATTACTTATAGATATTTCGTCATTGCGATCGCCGCATGAGCACAGCGACCACAATGACGAAATCACTTTCACATGACCGTTCTTCTCTGCCAAGATATCAATCCAGAACACCTGCAATCCTTGCTGGAACGTTATGGCCTGAAGATAAAAACGGTTAATGACAAAAAAACCATTCCCGGCAGTTTCTGGAAAGAATCTGAAGCTGGGTTAATCGAAAACAACTTATATATCCGCAACGACACGCCAGTTCATTCTGCCCTGCATGAAGCCTGTCATTACATCTGCATGGACCAACAGCGCAGAGATAAACTGGATACCGATGCCGGCGGCACAGCTATCGAAGAAAACGGGGTTTGCTTTCTGCAGATTCTGCTGTCTGATTTTATTCCGGAAATGAAACAAAAACGTATGCTGGATGACATGGATAGCTGGGGGTATTCTTTTCGCTTGGGTTCTGCACAAGCGTGGTTTGAAGAAGATGCAGAGGATGCTTTTGCGTGGTTAGAAAAAAACAAGATCATCAATACCTCTGGTGATATCAGCTGGTTTTTGCGACAGTAATTTAAACCAGAAAAATTCGCGGAATGAAAAAAATCCGCTCCTACAGTATGCTTATTTTTTGTAGGAGCGGATTTTTTTCATTCCGCGATCTTTTTACATAAAATATACACAGCACCTTTCTGAACCCTTACGTTACGCGACCATCACGAATGGTGGGAATGCAGATATTGCATCGTTACATGAATGTAACTTATTAGAGCAATGCAGGAGCATTTACCGAGGAGCAAATATCTGTCCGTATATCAATAGACATGCACCGCTCTTTGCCATCCATGGCACCGCGTCATACCGTCCATCCTGACCATATGCGCACCGCCGTCCCTGGCTCCTTGCGCTATACCGTCCATCCTGACCATATGCGCACCGCCGTCGCTGGCTCCTTGCGCTATACCGTCCATCCATGGACATAAAAAAAGCCCTCCGGAGAGGGCTTACTCAAACTACATTTATATTATTATAATTAAAAAGTTCAGTTCTCTTATTTAAAGAATATAGTACTTTTTGTACCTGGATCTACTCTTAGCACCGTTGCATCAAACCCCTCATTGATAGCATCAATGATACCGTTAGCAATAACAGCATAACCACGAGCCGTTGGGTGAACACCGTCTAAAGAGAAGCCACCACCTGTCGCATAGGTATCATCGATAAAACCTGTACCATAATCTATGCC
>JAUVDN010000111.1 GCA_030595325.1 Gammaproteobacteria bacterium
AAGTTTGCTATACCGATAGAAACAGTAGAATGCAGTGACGGTGCAATATCACTAAAGTTAAAATCAGCCAGGCTCTGTCGAATACGTTCCGTTACTTTTATGGCATTTTCTATATCTGTATTAACTAACAGGCAAACAAACTCTTCACCGCCAAATCGCGCTGCATAATCGACCTCTCGTATCGAGGAAGTTAAGATCTCAGAAAATTTCTGTAACACGATATCACCAGTATGGTGACCAAATGTATCATTAACATGTTTGAAATGATCAAGGTCACAATAAAATATAACAAAGTCAGAATCTTCACGCTCAGACAGCGCTTTTTGCTGTGACAGTTTATCCATAAAATAACGGCGATTATATAAACCCGTCAGATCATCCGTGGTTGCCATCTTTTTATTTTCTTCTAATGCGACTTGCAAAGCCACATACTGCTGTTTAGATTGATCTCTTAAACGGTGAATCGCTGATCCTGTATACAACATAATGGAAGCTGAACTGGAAAATACTAATAACTGTAGAAGCTCCAGATCGATACTTATACGCTCAGCCTCATAAATAAATATATACAGTATTACTAACAGGTAACCTAATACTGCAATTAATATTACAGATAAAAATTCACGAAATTTCAATTGAAAAAATCCAAAACTTAACATACCAAAATATGCCATTAACATTAGGCCGCGCCATTCATTCAATATGTATGTAATGGTTAAAAGATAGAAGGTACCCCAAATTAACTGAGCGATGGTGAGACTTGGATCTTTAAACTTTTTATTCACGCCAGAACGAATAATTATGGTAAATACAAAAACACCCAGCCAGAAAAAAATAAGAATGTTTTCAAAAGTATCTTTGTCTACAACGTACAAGTTATAGTGATAAAAGAATACTCCTACTAGTGTAAAAGCAAGCCATGTCATCATCGCGGCCAGATGCCTGAGCATCCTTATTTTCTGTTTAGGGTCATCACTAAATAAAAAACTAAACATTATTATTTAGTTCTCACTTTGATCTGACAGCTTAAACAGCCGATAAAAATTATTACGTGATATCTCTGCAATATGTTCAACACTTGTGTTTCGTATCTCAGCCAGTGTTTCAGCAACGTGCTGTACATAAGCGGGTTGGTTCTGTTTTCCTCGGTGTGGTATTGGTGCAAGATAAGGCGAATCGGTCTCGATCAATAGACAGTCATCGGGGATAGACTTTGCTACTTCACGAAGAGCATCAGCGTTTCTGAATGTCACTATGCCAGATATAGATATCATAAAGCCTAGCTCTAATGCTTTATTGGAAAAATCTTGTGTTTCAGTAAAACAGTGAATAACGCCTCTGCACTTTTCGGCATTTTCCTGGCGCAGTATGTCTAAGGTATCGTCACCAGCATCACGGGTGTGTATTATTAAAGGCTTATTGAGTTCATTAGCGACCTGAACGTGTGCGCGAAAACGCTGCTTCTGCCATTCCGGATTATCTTTATGGTAATAATAATCAAGGCCTGTCTCACCGATAGCAACGACTTTTTCATCCTTTGCCAGTTTGGTTAAGATTTCTATACTAAATTCATCACTTTCATCTGCCATCGGATGCAAACCGGCAGAAACTGAAATATTTGGATAGCTGCGAACTTTTTCCAGCATATCAGGGTACGTTTTTAGATTGATTGAAACACACAGCATGTGTTCAACACCAGCATCAAAGGTATGCTGTATTAATTTATCAAAATCGTTATCGAATGAGCTTAAGTCGATACAGTCAAGATGACAATGTGAATCTACTAACACTAATATTCCTGTACTAAAATTTAGTTAAGTATTTTGCACGATGTAGATTTTTTGTTAGGGCAAGGCAAAAACTACCGAAATAACGGAGCTTACCCAAAACTTCTTCTTGGGTAAGTGAGTATATTGAGGTTGTTTTTAACGCCGCCATAACGAAAAAGATGCTTCGTGCAAGGCTCTTACATTGTATGGGTGATACGATCGGACTTTAGTGCCCCTGCCAGATGTGTTTCTATTTTACCGCGGGTAACACCTTTGTCCTGTGGTGCAAACTGCACGCCAACGCCATGAGCACGGTTTCCCTGCGCGCCCTTCGGTGTCATCCAGATTATCTTTCCAGCAACAGGTAAACGTTCACCATCATCCATCAGCGTCAATAACATGAATACTTCATCACCAAGACTATAGGTCTTATTGGTTGGAATAAACAGACCACCGTTTTTTACATAAGGCATATAAGCAGCATACAAAGAAGATTTATCTTTGATACTTAGTGACAACATTCCGGGACGTGCTGCTGGACTGCTCATGGACTACCATCCTTTTTTATTTGGTTATTATTGTTAACTGCGAACATGAATTACCGCGTTAACTTTTATAGATTGTCCCAAGATATTAGCAGATTTTCCCATAATAACTGCTCATTGAGCGCAATTGAGCTGTGCTGGATATTAAAGTTTAACTGGTCATAGAAACGAAACAAACGTTGCTGATTAACCCTGTTGGCAAGAGTCTGCAGTTTTACACGGTATGAATCATTAACTATCTCTGCATCGGGACCGCAGTTGACCAGCTTGGTGACATCAGATACCCAGCTGAGCATCGTTTCAAGCACCTGATATTTGACTAATTTCGCCAGTTTTGCGGAATACTCCAGTGAATTTTTGCCTGAAATAGCCGCCGTCATAGCCTCAGCGATTAATTTATGATGTTCAGCATCCTGCAGTTGTTCTAAAGCGGCCAGAGGTGAACCGAAGGCATGTTTTAATGCTTCCTTAATTTGCTTCTCGTCTGGACCTGCTTGTTGCTCCTGCATCACACTATTTTCCTTAATCCAGCTCAGTGACAACTTCTCATCTGGCACAGTAAAACGCATCAGCTGACAACGACTGCGAATAGTTGCCGGTAAACGTTGCGAGCGGGCACTTAATAAAATTATAAGTACGCTCCTGCCCGGTTCCTCAAGTGTTTTCAACAGGCTGTTTGCTGCGGCTATCGTCATCTGATCAGCCTGTTCAATAATGGCGATGCGATAACCGGAAAATTGGCTGGTCTGATTTAATGTTTCACATAAATCTCGAATATTCTCTATACGAATACTCAGCGCTGGTTTTTTGCTTGTTGTTTTAGCTTTGGCGACCGGTTTTAAATAATGCAGGTCCGGGTGTGTGCCTGCACTGAGCAAGTTACATGCTGAACATGTGCCACATGCCTGTCCGTCAGCGGCAGGCTGCTTACACAGTAGCGCGTTCGCCAGAGAAAATGCAAAACCGGCTTTGCCTAAACCCTGATTACCCTGTAAGAACAGTGCATGAGGTAGGCGATCAGCACTGATAAGCTGATTCACCTGCTGCCACTGTGATTGTTGCCATGGATATATCATCGAGAGTTATTCATCAAGAATTGATCATCTATCAATCAGGCCTCAATATCTGATAGTGATTGCGGCTCTAGAATGTCAAATTCACTCAGTTTCTCGAGTATCTGATGCTGCACTTCTTCGATCCCCACAGACGCATCGACCAGACAGATGCGATGTGGATAGTGTTCAGCCAAGTCGATGTAGGCGGCACGGACACGCTGAAAAAATTCATCCTGTTCTTTTTCTATACGGTCAGGCTCACTCCGGCTACTGGCTCTGGCGCGACCAACTTCAACAGGCGCATCCAGAATGATAGTCATGTCCGGGCGCAACTCGCCCTGTACCCAATCTTCAAGGTCGCTGATACTATCAGTATCCAGTTGGCGACCGCCGCCCTGATAAGCATATGTTGCTTCAGTGAATCGATCACACAGCACGGTTTGACCCTTTTCCAGGGCAGGAAGAATAACCTTTGCTAGATGCTCAGCTCGGGCAGCAAACATCAACAGCAACTCAGCATCTTCAGACATGTTCTCATCAGAGTGACTTAACAGTAGACCGCGTAAAGCTTCACCCAGATTTGTACCACCGGGCTCTCTGGTTACGACGCAGTCGTGCCCAGAGGCTTCCAGTAATTCTTTTATAAAACGAAGATTGCTGGTTTTACCAACGCCTTCGATGCCTTCTAATGTAATAAATTTTCCCATCAATAACTATCTCATGATTCCAGTATCTATTATTTTATCTCCAGGGATGGAGTGTATGCTGAAAATTGTCATCGTGACACGGATGTCACTTAGTAGAGCAATGCAGGAGCGATTGCCCAGGAACAATTTCAGCGTTTCTTGCGCTGATAAATATCAACGGCTTTTTCGTGATCTTTTAAATTAGTAGAAAATACATGTTTACCACTGCCATCACTATAAGCCACAAAATATAGATACTTTGTTTTGTCTGGATGTAATACGGCATGTATCGCTTCTCTACCTGCCAGTGCAATCGGCGTTGGCGGCAAGCCACCTCTGGTATAGGTATTATACGGCGTATCTTTTCGTAAGTCCCTGAAACGGATGTTGCCATCATAATTTTCGATGCCATAAATAACCGTAGGGTCGGTTTGCAGGCGCATCTTCTTTCGTAAACGATTAATAAACAGACCCGCAATCAGTGGTCGCTCTTCAGCAATAGCACTTTCTTTTTCAACGATGGAAGCCAATATAAGCGCTTCGTATGAGCTTTTTAAGGGTAAACCCTCCTCGCGCTGCTGCCATTCCTGCTCGAGAATTTTAGCCATCGAATCATATGCTCGATTCAGCAGCTCTATATCCGTAACACCACGTGAGATGTAATAGGTATCCGGGAAAAAACGCCCTTCCGGGTGCTCGCCCTCATGGCCTAATACTTTCATTATCTCTTCATCAGAAAGATCTATTAGTTTCTGTGTCACAAATGCATTCTGATGAACGCTTGCCAGCATCTGCCTGAAGGTAAAGCCTTCTATCAATGCAATATTATGTTGCACGACTTTTCCGGCAACCATACTTTCCAGCAGTGTTGCTAAAGACATATCCGGCGATATAACATACTCACCCGCTTGCAGACGTGTATCCTGTCGGTTCAGTTTTCCCCAGATAAGAAAATAATTTTTATGTTCTAGCAAACCTTTGTCTATCAACTGAGTTGCTAGCGAACGAATAGAAGAACCACGAGAGAAATTTATTGTTTCTGCTTCTGGCAGAGAAAATTCTTTATGCATCTCTGAATAAATATTTGTTGCGAAGTAAAATACAGCAATCATGGCGATACTTGATATCACCTTGATTCTCTGCAAACTTTTTTTAAACAGCTTGTACATTGTCATTCATTTCCTTTAGTAACACAGTAAACACTTTTTGTGCGATGTCATTATCATCATATTGCCAGTCATTTAGTTTATTTACCGACTTCATTCCAATCAAGCTATTAGAGATAAATAACTCATCCATATTTTCTAAATCATCAATCGTTAAGTTTTCTATAGATATCTTTATATTGTTACTACTGGCCACATCTATAATAACCTCACGCATCACACCATTTACACCGGAGAGTTTTAGATCAGGCGTAAACATCTGATTATCTTTAACCGCAAACAGATTACTCATGGTTCCTTCGATAACACTATGATTTGCATTTAACATCAATCCATCAATATAGTCTGTGTTCCATTCTGATCTAGCTAACACATTATCCAGTCGATTAAGGTGCTTTAACCCAGCAAGGTTTTCATTGATAGAAACTTGTTGCTTACAGAGACATAAGTCACCGCTCAATAGCTTTTTTGATAACAATGAAGAATATTCTTCATCTATCGCTGAGAATAAGACAAAACGATTAGCTGAACAGTTTTTTGAAATTTTATATCCACGTTCACCTGCACCACGGCTTACAATAATTTTAATCACACAAGCAGAGTCAGTTTTATTTGCTTCAAGCAATTTAGACACATCATCTAACAGCGTCTTCTCAGCTGGACAAGACATGCTCAGCTTGCCGGTCGATTCCTTGAGACGCTGATAATGCTGAGACCAGTAATATAAATTATTACCGTTACACAATATTGTTTCAAATAAGCCGTCACCATAATGAATCGAGCGGTCATCAATATTTATATGGTCGGCGGCAACACCATTAATTAAACATTTCTGCGCCGACTTATTTTGATTCGTCTTATTCATTTGATTACGAGTCGACAAATTACGCATCGACAAAACATGAGTCAACACTAAAAATATTTAACAAGCCTTTAGCTTTAGCTCGTGTTTCTTCCAGCTCCTTCTCGGCGACTGAATCGCTAACGATACCGCCCCCTGCTCTAAAAGTTATTTTATTCTGATCTGCCTGCTTATCTCGAACCATCGTTCTTATCAATATATTAAAATCCATACTGCCGTCGTTATTAATATATCCTAAAGAGCCTGTGTAAGCGCCTCTTGCCTGTTGCTCCATCTCAGCAAGTATTTCAATGCAGTGTATCTTAGGACAGCCCGTAATCGTGCCGCCGGGAAACACAGCGCGCAAAACATCAATA
>JAUVDN010000047.1 GCA_030595325.1 Gammaproteobacteria bacterium
AACACAACACGATGCCATTCTGTTTTTTCTTTCTTTTCACCGGAGCTTTTATCTTTCCATGTGTCGGAAGTCGCCAGTGTAAGATTCGCCACCGCATCACCACTTGGCATATATTTGACTTCAGGATCCTTCCCGAGATTACCAACTAAAATTACTTTATTTACACCAGCCATATTTCTCCGCCTTTATTTCGCCGTCTGTTCTATTAATTTTTGACTGCTAACGATAACAACTTTTCTTCATCAAGGATACGTTTTTTAACTTTTAAATAGGCCACTTGCCCAGACTCATTCTCGTCGTCTATCAAGGTCGCTTCCACCACCCCATCGACGGCTAATAATTGCTCGATACTGACATCGTTTACACTTAACAGGTAAGTACTTAAATAGCCTGGTTTTTTCATCGTAATAGCCAACAGTAACCAGAGACCAAGGACCACTAATACGGTCATATATACGCCTTGTATACCCCAGGTCTGATGTGCAAAACCACCGACAACACCACCTGCAAATGCACCAAAAAACTGGCTACTGGAATACATACCCATAGCCGTACCTTTTTGGGTTGCTGGCGCGGTTTTGGCAATAAGGGAAGGCAGTGAAGCTTCCAGCAGGTTAAAACCGGCAAAGAAGATGACCAGCGCCAGTACCGTCATCCAGAACGTCTGACTGACAATGAAAATTAACGTCGCTGCTATCAAGCTAACGATGGCGCCAATAAATACCGGCTTCATCGCCTGCTTACGCTCGGCGATAATAATAAACGGCACCATAATAACCAGTGAAACAAAGAACACTGGCAGATAGATTTTCCAGTGCTCACTTGCCGCCAAGCCATGCTCATTCAGCAGTACCAGTGGCAGCACCAGAAACAGGCTCATCAGGACAAAATGCAGGGACAATATGCCAAGATCCAGCCGTAGCAGCTGGGTGTTTTTTAATACACTTAATAATGACTGGGTCTCAACTTCAGCATCACGGTGGAAGTGACTATGCAGAGGATCGGGCACAAAGAAATAAAGGATAGCGATACCGACAAATGCCATTACAGCGGTACCATAAAATATGCCGCTAATACCAACCACACTGTTAACCATCGGTCCCAGTACCATCGACAGTGCAAACGACGCACCGATGCTAATGCCGATTAGTGCCATCATTTTGGTACGGTGTTCTTCACGTGAAAGATCGGCAGCCAGTGCCATCAATGCCGCAGCAATTGCTCCGCCGCCCTGAATTGCACGGCCAACGATAATGCCTTCAATACTGGTCGCACTACCGGCAATCAGTGAGCCTGCAGCAAAGATAAGTAAACCGATAAATATCACCGGCTTACGACCTATTCGGTCAGACCACATGCCAAAGGGTATCTGTAAAATTGCCTGCGTCAGCCCGTAGACCCCCAGCGCCAGCCCCATGAGCAGCGGTGTCGCACCGGGAAAATCCTCAGCATAGAGCGCAAATACCGGCAGTATCATGAACAGCCCTAACATACGGAAGGCATAGATCATCGCTAACGAGATACCCGCTCTGCGTTCCTGCGCAGCGAGGCCGCTTGATACAGTGTTGCTTGATAATTGAGAGGGTGAAGTTTGGGGCGACATCAAAAAAATAAATGGAGTAGCTATAGCCGAAAATGCTAAAAACTGGCATTCTATCAGATTGCTTAATTTTTCTTTGTTGTTTTATGGATACCATTCAAATACGCGGTGCTCGCACCCACAATCTTAAAGATATTGACTTAGACATTCCTCGTGACAAGTTAATCGTAATCACCGGTTTATCGGGCTCAGGCAAGTCATCACTGGCATTTGATACTATCTTTGCTGAAGGTCAGCGGCGATACGTGCAGTCATTATCGACTTATGCGCGCCAGTTCCTGTCGATGATGGAAAAACCCGATGTTGATACCATCGAGGGTCTGTCGCCTGCAATATCTATCGAACAGAAGACAACCTCACATAATCCGCGTTCAACCGTCGGCACCATTACCGAGATTTATGACTACCTGCGTCTAATGTTTGCCCGTGCCGGCACACCACGCTGCCCGGAACACGACACCGAATTACAGGCGCAGACCATCAGCCAGATGGTAGACCAAGTTCTGGAATTACCTGAAGGCAGTAAATTGATGCTGCTGGCGCCGGTTATCCGTGACCGTAAAGGCGAACACCTGAATCTATTCGCTGATTTTAAACAACAGGGATTTCTCCGGGTTCGCATCGATGGTACCGTTTACGAACTTGATGAAGTTCCGGAAATCGATGCTAAAAAGAAACATACCATCGAAGTTGTAGTCGATCGTTTCAAAGTGAGAGAAGACATGAAAACACGTCTTGCCGAATCTTTTGAAACGGCCTTACTGTTAGCCAATGATGTTGCCACCATCGCCTGGATGGATGCCGATGCCAGTGACAATAAAAGCAAAGACAAAACTGACCTTATTTTCTCTGCCAAGTTCGCCTGTGCTCAATGTGGATACAGCCTGCAGGAACTTGAGCCACGATTATTCTCATTCAATAATCCCGCCGGTGCCTGTCCTGAATGTGAAGGACTTGGCCATAATAACTTCTTTGATCCGGAACGTGTCATCACTGATCACTTAAGTCTTGCTGGTGGTGCCATTCGCGGCTGGGACCGTCGTAATGCCTATTATTTCAGCATAATTCAATCATTAGCCAACCATTATAATTTCGACATCGAAGTTCCATATAGAGAACTGTCCGCTAAAACACAAAAATTATTAATGTACGGCAGCGGTACCGAGCAGATTATTTTTAATTATCCGGGACACCAGGGGCGGCGCGGAAAAAAACGCACCCACAAATTTGAAGGTGTTTTACACACCATGGAACGCCGTTACCGCGAAACAGAATCAACCCTGGTACGCGAAGAACTGGCAAAATTTCTTTCCGTTCAAGCATGTCCCGAATGTAATGGTACGCGTTTAAACGAAGCAGCCCGCCACGTATTCATCGAAGAAAAAACACTGGCTGAACTCACCGCTATGCCGATTGAAAAATCTTTTGAATTTTTCGATACTTTGAGACTGAGTGGAAAACGTGGCGAGATTGCCAAGAAGATTAATCGTGAAATTTCTACACGGCTTAATTTTCTGGTCAATGTTGGACTAGAGTATTTAACACTAGACCGCAGCTCCGACACTTTATCCGGTGGTGAGTCACAACGAATTCGTTTAGCTAGTCAGATTGGCGCCGGACTAGTTGGTGTCATGTACATACTCGATGAGCCTTCCATCGGTTTACATCAACGCGACAACGACCGACTGATTACTACACTAAATCATCTGCGCGATATCGGTAATACAGTTATCGTAGTCGAGCATGACGAAGATGCCATTATGTGCGCCGACCATG
Organism: Gammaproteobacteria bacterium; assembly: GCA_030595325.1. Taxonomy (GTDB): domain Bacteria; phylum Pseudomonadota; class Gammaproteobacteria; order SZUA-229; family SZUA-229. Next base: position 3,377 of record JAUVDN010000047.1, read on the forward strand.
TCATCGATATCGGTCCGGGCGCTGGCGTTCATGGTGGTGAAATTATTGCTTCTGGTACGCCGCAAGACATAATGAATAACAAAAAATCGCTGACCGGGCAGTACCTCTCTGGTGTCAAACAGATAAAAATTCCAGAAAAACGAACTCAGCAAAATGGTGAATTTTTTAGCATTAAAGGTGCCAGCGGCAACAACCTACAAAAAGTAGATATCGAAGTCCCTATCGGTTTATTTACCTGTATCACCGGCGTTTCAGGTTCAGGAAAGTCGACATTAATAAATGATACCTTGTATCCGATATTAGCTAAAACAATTAATAAGAATTCGATGTCTATCGCCCCTCATCATTCTTATACAGGTGCTGAACACTTCGATAAAGTTGTCGATATCGACCAGTCACCTATCGGTCGCACACCTCGCTCCAATCCGGCTACGTATACAGGTTTATTTACACCTATTCGCGAGTTATTTTCTGCTACACAGGAATCTCGTTCTCGTGGGTACAAACCTGGACGATTCAGCTTTAATGTTAAAGGCGGACGCTGTGAAGCTTGTCAGGGTGATGGCGTTATCAAAGTCGAGATGCATTTCTTACCTGATGTTTACGTGGATTGTGATGTTTGTAAAACACAACGTTATAACCGTGAAACGCTGGAAATAAAATACAAAGGCAAGAACATTCATCATGTTCTGGATATGACTATCGAAGACGCACTGATATTTTTTGATGCCATCCCTGTACTGAAAAGAAAGCTACAAACTTTGATGGACGTTGGTCTTGGCTACATAACCTTAGGCCAACGCGCGACCACTCTCTCCGGTGGAGAAGCACAACGCATCAAACTGTCCAAAGAACTATCCAAACGCGATACCGGACAAACCGCGTATATCTTAGATGAACCAACAACCGGTTTACATTTTTACGATGTACAGCAATTGCTCGATGTGTTGATTCGACTGCGTGACCATGGAAATACTGTCATCGTTATCGAGCACAATCTCGACATCATAAAAATGGCTGATTGGGTTATCGATCTAGGTCCTGAAGGTGGTTACAAAGGCGGACAAATTATTGCTACTGGTACGCCAGAAGAAGTTGCCGAGATACCTGGATCATTTACCGGTAAATATATAAAGCGCATACTCGAAAGTAATAAACTCACCAGAAAAGTTGGATAAGTCTTTAGATAGCTAAAACTAAAATCCAATGCGAAATAACAGTATTAGTTTTTGGTTAATCAACGTATCGCTTATCATCGGCACGATCCTATTTTTCATCGGCGGACCGGATTATTACTCAACCCGGTCACTAAAGTATCTTTGGGATATAGGGCACATCCTTTACTTTGCACTTCTGACCATCCTGTTATTACAATGGAAACTTATCACCCATAGACCCTTAATATGGCAATGGCTTATCATACTGGCAATTACATTAGTCACCGGCGTTTCGATTGAAATCTTACAATTAGGTAGCACACGCACACCTGATATGGGCGACGTAGTTCGAGATCTTACAGGCAGTCTACTCGTTCTTAGCTTTTGGTCATTATCAGCAGTATTTAGGATGCGTCTTTACATTCAGTCAGCTGTAACAGTGCTCACACTTATCCTGTTATGGCCATTAACTAAAAGCATCATTGATGAGACTATTGCATGGCAACAGTTTCCACTACTCTCTGCTTTTGAAACACCTTTTGAAATAGAACGCTGGTCAGGTAAAGACTTATCTATAGTATCAAAACCAAAAGTTTCCGACAGAAAATTACTAAAGATATCCCTGACAACCGATAGATATTCAGGTGTAGCACTTAAACATTTTGACGGAAGCTGGAAGTCGCTCAGCACGTTAGAAATTAATTTATATAATCCAGACATAACACCGCTACAGATAACCATCAGGATAAATGATCGAAAGCATAACGATGGTTACGAAGAATATGAAGACCGCTACAATCGCAGCTTCAAGCTGGTCCCAGGCCGGAACCTGCTTGAGATAAACCTTGATGAAGTAATGTATAGCCCGGCAGATCGTGTCATGGATATGAGCCACATCAGTGGCTTTGGTTTTTTTACCGTATCGCTGCCCTCACCAAGAACTATCTACCTTGATAAGGTACAGCTGACCTATTAGTGATTCCGGTCATGATTCGCATAATCTTTCAACAAATTCTGCCCATCGATATCCCACTTATTTTAACTGCTGCTTATTTTATTTCCGCTTATTTTATTTCCGCTTGTTTTAATTTCCGCTTGTTTTTAACAGCAGGTCTTTCTCATCACCTAAATCACGACGTCTAAAAACACCGATAACTGCTGCTAACAATAACCCCCAGCTCATTGAACCGCCATGACCGGCAACCACAACTTGTGTTTCGACAGGGTAAGCAACAACTGACATCTGATCATCATAATAGCTATCTTCTAATGGCAGCGCACTTAACGATGCATCATCATATGGGCCGTAACTCAGCAGCCATTCATCGAAATCAGCATCATATATTTCGACTCTTACATCGTAGTAACCCAGTGGAAAACCATCCGCTAATTCTGTTTCGATCACAAAGGTATCTAACTCACTATCACCATGAATATGATAGTTATCACTGGTCGCATAATGATTCCATGGACCACCTTCAAAACTTAAGTACAATCGAGCATAGATATAGGACGTATCGAAAACCGTATCAGCATCGATGCTGACACTAAAGCGGTGATAAAAACCGTCACCATTAAAATCACTAATCAATTCTGTCGATGCATCATAAATCGTTACATCATTATGAGCGACATAACCACTATCGAAAATATGCGCCACTGCTATTGTAGATTTCATGGTCGACTCTATACGGAAACCCTCTTGATTCAGCACCCCCATAATATCGGCATCCGCCTGCTCAAGCTGTATATCTTTTTTTTCTCTCTCAAGTTCACCACTTTTAGTAAAACTGATCGATTTAGATGTGCGACCAGCACTCTCAGTTGCCGCCATTAAAGGTGCAGATAAACTCGCCAGTAGCCCCCAGAATAAAATCCATAAAGTAATCTTAATAACCAACTCTGTTGTTATTTTGAATGACATAGCATTCTCCTGTTTAATTAAAGTACAGGACAATTTCAACACTATGTAGCTGAACAGCTGCTGAACGAAATAGATAGTTCTGAACAGAACGCCCTATAGATGAACTAAATTATAACGGTAATCTGGGCACCGCCGATCTGGCTTTTTGCAATCGTCAAATCTCCTTGATATGCCTCAACGATGTTTTTCACGATTGAAAGCCCTATACCGTAACCCGCCGTATTCTGATCTGCACGCTTGCCACGTTTGAGAAGATATTCTGCTTCATCTTCTGCGATACCCGGGCCATCATCACTGATGTTTATACATAGCTTACCGCGGACTTTCTCTGCCCTGATCGTAATATGCTTATCGGCCCATTTGAAGGCATTTTCCAGGAGGTTACCCACCACTTCCATCAGGTCACCTTCGTCGCCTCTAAACATCACTGTATCTTCGATCTCGACGTCTATCTGAATTTGTTTTTCGCGATAAACCTTGTGCAGAGAGTCGAGTATTCGCGTAATGATCAACCCGACATCGACAGGTTTACCAATACTGGCAGAACCAGCTGTCGCAGCGCGCTGCAATTGATATTCGATGGTCGAATTCATCCTGCTGATCTGTTCTGACTGGATATTGTCCTGTTGATTATTTAAGCTGCTCTGCAAAACAGCAAGCGGCGTTTTCAAGCTGTGAGCAAGATCGCCCAATGCATTACGATAACGTGTTTTCTGATCACGCTCCTGCTGCAGTAAGATATTGATATTATCGGTGAGGTGCTCTATCTCTTGAGGGTAGTGCTGATCTATCTGTTCCTGCTCACCTATCTCTATACGATTTAGTTCATCACCAACTTTTCGTAATGGTGATAACCCCCATCTCAGAATCAGTGCCTGACTGAGCAGTAATAAAACGGCCATGGCAGTCAACCAGCCCCATAAGGTTTTGCGGTACTGACTGATCTGTTTATTAAACGAATCAAGATCAGTACTGATATTAAATGTCAGTGCGATATTGCCCACATCGGTTGACCATTCAACACCATAGGCAAAAGTGTAATATGGTTTATCGCCTATGCTTATTTTCTTGAACTGTTTATCGGCACTTGCCAGCGAGACAGGTTGTGGCGGTTGCGCACCTAGCGCAGAAGATGATTGCCACAGTACTCTGCTGCTATTATCAGTAATATAACCATAGATGCCCGAACCTGGGAGCCCTAGCAATACGTCGAGATCTTCAGAAGGCATTGTTACCGTGTCGTTTTCTACTTCAGCAACAGCCATTAATGCATATAACTGGCTGGTCAAAGTGTCACGCATAGCACTTTCACTACTATCGATAAAAGCACGCTCGAGAGTTACCGCTGTCAACGTGATAAACACCAACAACACCAGTGAAGCACTGAGAATAATTCGACGGTTAAGTGACATTTGGATCTACCATCATTTATTTTCACTGCCTGAATCACCAGTTGACTCACTATTTGAATCACAGAGGGTGAAACGGTAACCGCGGTTACGCAGTGTTTCAATGGGTTTAAGTGAACCACTCGGGTCAAGTTTTTTGCGTAAGCGCCCGATAAGAACCTCTATCACATTACTGTCACGGTCATCATCATGTGGGTAAAGATAATCTGCCAGCCGGGATTTAGATACTGCTTCGCTCGAATGTCGCATCAGATATTCGAGCATACGGTACTCAAATGCAGTGACATCGAGTACTTCATCATCTTGCAGCACCTGCTGTGTATTCAGGTTCAACGTAATGCAGCCGCAACTATGTTCTGAGGTGGCCGAGCCAGTGGCACGGCGAAGCAGTGCCTTGATGCGTGCCAGCAGTTCTTCCATCTGAAAAGGTTTTACCAGATAGTCATCGGCACCCGCTTCCAGACCTTCAACTTTTTCCTGCCAGCGACTTCGAGCTGTCAGAATAAGGATAGGCAGTGTACTACCCTCCTCACGTAATTTCTTAATGATTTCAATACCGCTCATACCGGGCAGACCGATATCTACGATAGCTGCATCAAGCGGGTACTCTGTCGCAAAAAAATAACCTTCATTGCCCTCAGCACTGGTATCGACAGTGTGTCCTTCAGCTTCAAGACCAACTTTGATCTCTGCCTGTAAACTCAGTTCATCTTCTATAACTAAAATACGCATATTTATCGCTGAGGTTGTGACCCGTTCTGCGCATCAGGACGGGAGCGAGATTGAACAGTTCCATTTTTCACATCAACTTTAATGACCCGAACCTTACCACTGTCACTCAGTATCTTTATCTGATAGAAGCTAGTTTTACGCTTAACAGACAGCACTCGTCCCGGATAATTTTTAGTGGCAATAGCAACCGCTTCCTGTTTACCTATACCTCCTGCTTGTGCATACACCAATGTATTGAGAGATAACATCGAGATAAAAAATAGAAAGTAGAAGAACGTTTTCATAAGGTGGGTCGCAGTTAGTAACTATTGAAGCTTACACCGAAGCGATGATGTTAACCACAAAGCATCGGGCGGCCTCTTTTCATAAGGAGCCCTACCCGACGGTTGCGGTATTTTTAGTCACGAAAGGTGATGTCAAAATTATTAGTATGTAAACCGATCATAAACCTTAGAGGGTCCAGAGCATAATAACCATCATTGTAGTGGTGCTCATTTACAACATAAGTCGCATGATGATTATGTCTACGGGCATCATGACGTTGTTTGTAATGAGAGTAACTCTTGTGATGCCCATGCTCTCTATCATAACGATTCCTTGAGCTATGTCTTTTTTGACCACTATAATCTTTTCCATGTGATCTGTAACTTTGCTTATCACGATGCTTATCGCGGAGTTTATAGCTGTGGCTATCGCGATGGATACGGCTACTATACTGGTTATTTTGTGACCGGTTATCACGCTTTGAATATTGCTCTTTGAAATGACCACGATTATCATTTCCGGCCATCACTATAGCTGGTGATAAAACCAGACTTGCAGCAAGTACTGTTAATAGTGGTAACTTTTTAAGCACTGTTATATTGTTCATGTTTATTCTCCAAATAACGTTAACAAGAAACCGGGTTATACCCGATGTCTGTAATTTAACGCAGGTTGGATGAACGGAAGCTGAACAGGAATTTTACTGTAAATCACCTTATTTATACGATTGTAAAAACGTCCTGTAACTTATGCGGCTAACTTCTTGTACTAATTTCCAGCAGTAAAACTTTATGAGATTATTCTTTCAGTTTTATTTTTAACACGCCGTCTTCAACTTGAATATTGTCAACACCCTCAGAAAAACCTTTCCAAAAGCCCTGCTCATCACCAAATTCACTGATTAGATCAATATTTTTTAAACCGCCAAGCCAGGCATTAGGAATCGGCACACCCATAACGGTAACACCTTTAAGTAGCACGTGGGGACGGCCATTTTTATATGACATTTCTATACCGGTTGATACGCGCAGAGTTTTACCACCGAGTACGGGGAAATCTTTGTCTACCGGTACAAGAATCCTGGCACTTACCAAATCCTGAGAAAGGTCAATAGCAAGTTTTTTTGCCATTTCAGTATTGCTTGCCAATAGTGAATTTAATTCTTTTTCACTGAAACTTAAGTCTCGTTCTCCACCTTCTTCACTATATTTTTTTGGTATCAAACGGCCACTGACATCGAAGTCACTCTCACTCTTACCTTGTCCACCGTTTTGGACAGAATCTGGCTGGTAACCCAATGCTATAAGCTTTTCATTGAGCACTTGCTGTTCAGTTTGGTTAAGCACTACAGGTTCAAAATCTTGCGCATAGATATAAGTTCGGACAAGCCAGTAAGTTACTGCAGCCGTCAGCAGGATAGTACCGAGCACTATCCAGACGATATGTTTACCCTGGTAACCATGTAATTTACTTTTGTCCTCGGTGTTTATCGTATCATTCATAATTTATCCCGGTTATACATTAGGCAGGTATACTTATATCATATTATTTCTAATCATAAAAAAGGGCAGATCTTTTTCACTTAAAAAGATCTGCCCTTTAATCTGATACATCACCGCTAGCTTTAATTGTTGATGTTAATCGTTATCTATAATCAAAACGGTATCAGTTATCTTGTTACATATAAATCAGATTACTCAGTAATCGGAAGCAATGTCAGCTCAACACGACGATTCAACGTTCGACCATCCGCAGTTGCATTGTCCGCTATTGGACTTTTCTCACCGAATCCAACCACATCAAAACGTGCTGGAGTAATTTTTTTCATTTTCAGGTAACTGGCAACAGAGGTTGCACGCTTTTCAGATAATTGTTGATTGTATGAATCAGAGCCCTGGCTATCAGTGTAACCGGCAACGACGATAACTGTCTTATCAAATTCTTCAAGAACCAGTGCCACAGAATCCAGTACACTGTAAAAATCAGATTTGAGTGCACTGCCCGCAGTAGGAAAAGTTATATTACCTGGCATGATAAGATTAATATTATCACCGTCTCTTTCAACACTAACACCAGTACTGCGTAGCTGTTTTCTTAACTTGGCTTCCTGCGTGTCCATGTAGTAACCAACACCGCCCCCAACGATTGCACCGATGCCTGCATCACGTAACATACGTTTATTACGTTCCGCAGAACTTTCATCTTTATTTGCAATATAAGAGATTACAAGTGCCGCACCAGCACCAATACCGGCACCCTTAGCAGTATTTGTGGTTTTTTCTTCACCTGTATAAGGGTCAAACGTTGTACAACCTGTAAGCGCTAATACGCTGGCAAGGGTAAAAATTCTTATCTGTTTATTCATAGTTAAAGTACCTGTTTAATTAAAAAATCGTGTCGTAAGCAATGCTTTCCATCGTAGATACAGATTTAACATAACCATCTCAACTAACTCAAGCATTTAATTAAAGAGTTATTATCCTGACACACTCTAAAAGCATCGTGTTAATATTATAATATTATAAATCAATTAATAAAAGATATAATTATGAATACATCAATACGCATGACACTAACCATTGTAACTCTTCCCTTCATAGTTACCGGCTGTCTTAGCAACAGTAGCGCCTTGCAGCAAGGCACTGTCATGGTTAATGATGTTGTAGCCATATGTGGAGCAATGGTTGGAGGACCAGCAGAGGAGCGTATCAATCAAGAGTGGGCTAAATATCCAGAAGCAGAAGCTAGTCGTCCAATGATAGAAACAGTGGCAGAAGTATTACTTACGAATCCCGAAGTACCTGAGCAAGATAGAGCTGGTCAGTATAAAAAGTATCTAAGCTGTGCGGCAGGACTTTTCACCGTTAATCAAATAACAAAATAACAAAATACAGAAAACGTAAATGCCTATGTTTAGATTCCGTTAAGGATCAAATCTAAAAAATAGTTTTATATAATATTACAGACGAAAAAAAACCAGCTTTACGCTGGCTTTTTCGTTGAACAGTTAATGTATTAACTATTCAGCATCTTCTGCAATAGCGTCTTCAGGACGATCTACTAACTCGATGTAAGCCATTGGCGCAGCATCACCTGAACGGAAGCCACACTTAAGAATACGTGTGTAACCGCCAGGACGATCTTTGTAGCGTGGTGCTAGCTCACTGAATAATTTACCAACCATTTCTTTATCACGCATTTTAGAAAATGCTGAACGACGGTTAGCAACTGAATCATCTTTAGCAAGAGTGATTAGAGGCTCTGCGATACGACGTAACTCTTTTGCTTTAGGCAAAGTAGTTTTAATGATTTCATGGTCGAACAGTGAGTTAGCCATATTACTAAACATAGCTTTACGATGACTACTGTTACGATTTAATTTACGACCTGACTTGCTGTGACGCATGACTTTTAACCTTTATCTCTAATATGAGATCAAGCAACTGCCTGATATCTCTTTATTTAATGCTTTATATAATGTTTGAGTTGCTGATTGAATTAATCAAGCAGTAACTATACAGCTTTACTCTTAAACAGCAGCCGCTGCTGCTTCTTCTTTTTCACGAATAGACGCTGGTGGCCAGTTTTCTAACTGGATGCCTAATGACAAGCCGTGAGAAGCAAGAACGTCTTTTATTTCTGTTAAAGACTTCTTACCCAAGTTTGGTGTTCTTAATAACTCAACTTCTGTACGTTGAATAAGATCACCAATGTAGTAGATGTTTTCAGCTTTCAAACAATTTGCAGAACGTACTGTTAATTCAAGCTCATCAACAGGACGTAATAAAATTGGATCAATATCTGCTTCTTCATCTTCAGCAACTTCATCTTCCATACTCTGCAGATTCACGAAAGATGAAAGCTGAGCTTGTAAGATGGTAGCAGCTGTACGAATCGCCTCTTCAGGATCAACCGTACCGTTTGTCTGTAAATCGATAATCAATTTATCAAGATTAGTACTCTGAGCAACACGTGCACTATCTACATTGTAAGAAACACGACGAATCGGACTGAATGACGCATCTAACTGTAAGCTACCAATTGTTGCTGTTTCAGCATCAATCTTGCGTGTATTAGATGGCTGGTAACCACGACCTTTAACAACTTTCATTGTTATGTTTAATTTACCATCAGAATTAACGTTAGCAATAACATGATCAGGGTTAACGATTTCAACATCGTGACCTGTTTCAATGTCACCAGCTGTTACAACACCAGCACCAGATTTACTGATAGTGATTGTTTGCTCTTCATTAGCATGCATGATTAGTGCAACGCCCTTAAGGTTAAGCAGGATTTCTAAAACATCTTCCTGAACACCTTCCAATGTACTGTATTCGTGTACAACACCTTCAATCTGCACTTCAACGATGGCACTGCCTTCGATTGAGGATAACAAAATTCTGCGTAGAGCATTACCTAGTGTATGACCAAAACCGCGCTCAAGAGGTTCTAGTGCAACTTTAGCGTGAGTTTCGCTAAAAGACTGTACGTTGATAGTACGCGGTGTAAGAAGTTCATCTGTCGCTGACATGTAATATATGCTCCACTACTTGGAATAAAGTTCTACGATTAACTGTTCATTGATTTCAGCTGATAAATCAGCACGATCAGGAACATTTTTGTATACAGCTTCAAGTTTTGAATCGTCTAGTGAAATCCACTCAACGATACCATTCGCTTTAGCCATATTCATTGAATCGGCAATACGTGTTTGTTTCTTCGCCTTTTCGCGAATAGTAATAACATCGTTAGCTTTAACCTGATAAGAAGGTATATTAACAACAACATTATTAACCATAATAGATTTATGATTTACCATCTGTCTTGCTTCAGCACGTGTAGAACCAAAACCAGAACGGTAAACAACATTATCAAGACGACGTTCTAACAGCTGTAACAAGTTCTCACCTGTTGAACCTTTAAGACGAGCCGCTTCTTTGTAATAATTACGGAATTGCTTTTCTAGCACGCCATAGATACGACGTACTTTTTGTTTTTCACGTAGCTGTAATGCATAATCAGATAAACGAGTACGACGCGCGCCGTGTTGACCAGGTACCTGATCAAGCTTACATTTACTCTCTAGCGGACGTAAAGAAGACTTAAGTTCTAAATCAACGCCTTCACGACGACTTAGTTTACATTTTGGTCCAGTATATTTAGCCATAAAATTCTCTTGTTTTTAGTACTTTAAGTACTCAGTCTAAACGCGACGACGTTTAGGTGGACGACAGCCGTTATGTGGAATTGGTGTTACATCAGAAATATTGGTTATTTTAAAGCCGATGTTATTCAAAGAACGAATTGCAGACTCACGGCCAGGGCCAGGGCCACGAACTAGAACTTCAAGACTCTTCATCCCAAAATCTTTTGCACGAGTACCAGCACGTTCTGCAGCAACCTGAGCAGCAAAAGGTGTACTCTTACGTGAACCACGGAAACCAGAACCACCGGATGTTGCCCATGCCAGTGTATTACCCTGACGGTCAGTAATAGTGATTATGGTGTTATTGAATGTTGCATATACGTGTGCAACACCGTCTACCACGGTTCTTTTAACTTTCTTTTTTGCTTCAGGCTTCGCCATGTGAATACTCTAAAATTAAATTATTTGTTTAACTAAATTAATGCGCGTTTCTAACGACTAATCTAAAAGTGTCGTTACTAACGTATCGCTTCTAACGTGTTATAGGTCTACGTGGACCCTTACGAGTACGTGCATTTGTTTTTGTGCGTTGACCACGTAGTGGTAAACCACGACGATGACGAATGCCACGATAACAACCCAGATCCATCAAACGTTTAATGCTCATCGAAACTTCACGACGCAAGTCACCTTCAACAGAGAGCTTGCCAACCTCAGTACGCAATGTTTCCAGCTGCTCCTCTGAAAGGGCACTTATTTTAGTGTCCTCAGCAATACCTGCTGCTGCGCAAATCTGCTGAGCACGGGTCTGGCCAACACCGTAAATGTGCCTTAAGCCAATTACCGTGTGCTTATTTTGTGGAATATTTATACCTGCAATACGAGCCATGATTTTTTCCGATTATGGGGTTTCCGTCTTATCGCGACAAAGCGCGCAATTTTACTAATAATATGGACCTAAATCAATAGGAGTCTGTCAATCAGGTGCGAAGCAGAATACTGATTAACCCTGACGTTGTTTATGTCGGGGATCAGAGCAAATCACACGCACTACACCGCCACGTTTAACAATCTTACAGTTGCGACACATTTTCTTTACTGATGCACGTACTTTCATTTTCTTAACCTTGCTTCAAATATTATGTCAACCCTTACGGGCCAACTCTTTCTATAAAACCTGCTTAACGCCCGAATTTATCGTTTATAACCGTCAAGATGGGCCTTTTTCATAATACCTTCATACTGGTGCGACATCAGATGTGACTGTATCTGTGCCATAAAGTCCATTACCACAACAACGATAATCAACAACGATGTACCGCCAAAATAAAACGGAACATTCCAGTACAAAATCAAAAACTCTGGCAATAAACACACGGAGGTTATATATAACGCACCAACAAATGTTAAACGTGTCATCACCTTATCAATATACTTTGCTGTCTGTTCACCAGGACGAATGCCCGGAACAAACGCACCACCCTTCTTCAAATTATCTGCTGTATCACGTGCATTAAACTGTAATGCGGTGTAAAAGAAGCAGAAAAATATAATCGCAACGGCAAATAAAAATATATAAATCGGTTGTCCTGGGGATATCTTGGCCGCGATATCTGACAACCATTCCATGCCTTCTGTTTGTCCTGTCCAGCTGGCCATTGTGGCTGGAAACAAAATAATACTTGAAGCAAAAATAGGGGGGATTACACCCGCCATATTCAGCTTCAAAGGCAAATGACTACTCTGTGCCTGATATAAACGACGTCCTTGCTGTTTCTTGGCATAATTAACCGTAATACGACGTTGCCCTCTTTCGATAAAGACAACAAATGCTGTCACGGAAACCGCCAGCACAAACAGTACCAGGGTTGCTAATGTATGTAACTCACCCGTTCTTACCAGCTCCAGTGTACCACCTACCGCTGAAGGCAAACCCGCCACAATACCGGCGAAGATGATTATGGATATGCCATTTCCGATGCCGCGCTCTGTTACCTGTTCACCCAGCCACATTAAAAACATGGTGCCAGTCACCAGCGTAACTGCAGCAGTAAAGATAAAACTAACACCAGGGTTCATTACCAGAGACTCTGAGCCGATAGACTGCCCCTGCAGTGCCGTTGAGATTCCAATGGCCTGAAACGTAGCTAACACCAGAGTAAAGTAGCGTGTATACATTGCTATTTTACGACGTCCGGGTTCACCTTCTTTTTTAAGCTGTTCCAGTGATGGTACCGTTACCGCTAATAGCTGCATAATAATCGATGCCGAAATATAAGGCATGATACCTAGTGCAAACAGAGACATACGTCCCAACGCACCACCAGAGAACATATTAAACACGCCAAGAATACTGCCTTTTTGCTGATCAAATAATGTTGACAGCACAGTAGGATCAATACCCGGTACAGGAATAAACGTACCTATACGAAAAACAATCAATGCTCCGATTACAAACAGGAGACGTTGTTTCAGTTCCGAAAAATTAGCCGTTGCCATTCAAATCGCCTGCCATTAATAATTACCACTGGTCTCGTCTATAAAACGATGCCTGTTACTTAGCATCCTGATTGTCAGCAGCCTCGATTTTACCGCCGGCTGCTTCAATTGCTTTACGCGCGCCTGGTGTTACCTTTATGCCTTTAAGCTGTACAGCTTTAGAAATTTCACCCGAAGCAATTACTTTTGCTTTTTGTGTATGAGCAGGCACGATGTTTGCTTTAATCAAAACATCCAGATCAATAACTTCAGCTTCAATTTTTGTCAGTTCAGCCAAACGTACTTCAGCACTTAATTTGGCCGCCCGTGAGGCGAAACCAACTTTAGGCAAACGGCGCTGCAAAGGCATTTGACCACCCTCGAAACCAACTTTTGTAAAGCCGCCTGAACGCGATTTTTGGCCTTTATGGCCACGTCCACATGTTTTACCTGAACCACAGCCAATACCGCGACCTACACGTTTGGTATTCTTTTTACTACCCGCAGCAGGTTTAAGTGTATTTAATTGCATTACCATATTTTCAGAACCCTGAGTTTCCATCACCTGGCCTCCTCAACGCTAACCATGTAATAAATCTTATTAATCATGCCGCGATTTTCAGGTGTATCCTGAACCGTGACACAGTGATGGGTACGCAACAAACCTAAACCACGTGCGCAAGCCTTATGAGACTTCAAACGACCTATCGTGCTTTTTGTTAGTCTAACTTTTAATTCTTTGCTAGCCATGTTCTTATTTACCTAAAATCTTTTTTATCTGGATCTGGTAGCTGGATCTATGCTCTAGATTAGAGCCTGAACTACATTAATCCGCTATTATTTCAACCCAATATTTTAACCCACTATTTCAACCAAGTATTTCTTCAACTTTTTTGCCGCGTTTTGCAGCAACATATTCGGGTGATGACATCGATGAAAGGCCATTAATTGTCGCACGTACTACATTGACCGGGTTACGTGTACCATTAATTTTGGCCAGTACATTTTTTACCCCGACTGCTTCAAACACGGCACGCATCGCACCACCAGCGATAATACCGGTACCATCTGAAGCTGGCTGCATATACACATTAGCCGCGCCATGAATTCCGGTAATAGAATGCTGTAAAGTGTCACCTTTTAAAGGCACCGGCTTCATGTTTTTGCGTGCTTTGTCCATTGCTTTCTGTATAGCCAGCGGTACTTCTTTCGCTTTACCATAACCGAAGCCGATGGTTCCATTACCATCGCCAACAACGGTTAGCGCAGTAAAACCAAATTGGCGACCACCTTTAACTACTTTCGCGACGCGATTAACAGCAACTAATTTTTCAATAAAGTCATCTTTATTTGCTGCGTTATCTTGTTGTGCCATGTTTAAACCCTTACCTAATCTTTAAGTACTGTGTATTTAATGCTTAATCTGCTTATATAACCTTGTATAAAACCGTTATCCCAGAACAACAATCTAGAATTCCAGCCCACTCTCACGTGCCGCATCAGCTAATGCCTTAACTCGACCATGATAACGGAAACCTGAACGATCAAATGCTACAGATGTAATGCCTGCAGATTTTGATTTTTCAGCAATTGCTTTACCCACCAGCGATGCAGCTTCGATGTTGCCTGTGTACTTCGTTTCACCAGCAATATCTTTTTGCACAGTTGATGCTGCAGCAATAACTTTTGTGCCGTCAGGACTAATAACCTGAGCGTAAATATGGCGTGGTGTGCGGTGAACGCTCAAACGATGAGCACCAAGCTCGATAATTTTCATACGCGTTCTTTTTGCACGACGTACTCTGTTTGCTTTTTTAGATATCATGTTACTTACCTGGCCGCTCTATGTAATCTATACTATTAATCTATACTATTAATCTATACTATATTATCTGCTATTTTTTCTTCGCGTCTTTACGGATCACGCGTTCATCAGAATATCTCACGCCTTTACCTTTATATGGCTCGGGTGGACGATATGCTCTAATCTCTGCACACACCTGACCAACTTTTTGCTTATCAGCACCTTTAACATTAATCTCAGTCTGGCTCGGCGTTTCAATGGTAATACCTTCAGGTATTGCATATTTAACCGGGTGTGAGAAACCTAAAGACAGGTCCAGCACCTTGCCCTGCATTTGCGCCCTATAACCCACACCAACCAACTGTAATTGCTTAGTATAACCTTCAGTAACACCAACAAACATGTTATTGACCAGTGAACGCATAGTACCGGCCATTGCCATACTGCCTTTTGAATTATCATTTGGCGAGAACTTCAGCACATTATCTTCCTGCTTAACACTGACTGTTTCGTGCAAATCGAGAGACAGGTTACCCTGTTTACCTTTTGCAGTAATTGTCTGACCACTGATGTTAACTTCCACACCAGATATTAATTCGACAGGTTTTTTAGCAATACGTGACATTGTTCTACTCTATTATTTGTGCGTTTCTGATAATTCTAATTCAGTGCGTTTCTATTAATACAGTTCAATTAATAAACAGTACAAAGTATCTCACCGCCACGACCAGAAGCACGAGCTTCACGATCACTCATCACACCGGCAGAAGTGGATATAATAGCAATACCTAAACCATTTAGAATTTTTGGTAATTCGTTTTTGTTTTTGTAAATACGTAACCCAGGACGACTAACACGTTTTATTTCGTCTATAACTGGACGTCCTTCGTAGTATTTCAAGGTAATGGTCAAACTAGGTTTAGCTGCGCCATCGCTTGAAAAACCAGCGATGTAACCTTCGTCCTGTAATACCTTTGCAATCGAACTCTTTAACCTGGACGACGGCATAGTAACATCTAATTTTGATGCTGCTTGCGCATTACGTACGCGTGTTAGCATATCTGCTATAGGATCTGTCATCATAATGAAATACCTCTACCAACTGGCCTTAACTAAACCAGGAAT
>JAUVDN010000110.1 GCA_030595325.1 Gammaproteobacteria bacterium
CTTGATCTGGATAATCAGCAATTTTTTCGATTAGCGATTCCATCAGCCGTGACAATAGACGAGCGGTATCACCCGTTAGATGCTTTACCTGTGATCGGGAACGCAAATCGATTAGCAGCTTGATGACTTCATCGAAGCTACTGTAACCGATGGACTCTAGATAGCGCCTGACACCTTCATTCCCGTCATCGCTGGCATCCACGTCTGACCAGAACAACACAAAGGGTGACACACCGTTGTCAGGCTCTTCGTTATCAGATGCGATAAGGTTCTGAAAAACATCATCAACAGCCTTCTGATGAAATGACAGCCGCTCGAGTAATTCATCCCAGTCACGCATCTGCATCGCGACACATAAACGCTGTTGAGATATCTCATCATCAGGCAAAGTATGTGTCTGTTTATCGTTTTGAATCTGTAGACGATTTTCCAGTTTACGCAAAAACCAGTACGCCTGGATCAGCTGCTCTACTTCCTGTTTCTTCAAATAATTTTTTTCAGCCAAAATCGTCAGCACTTTGATTATGCTGCGCTCACGCAATTCTGGTTCCCGACCAGCACGGATCAGCTGCAGCGTCTGACCGATAAACTCGATCTCGCGGATACCACCGGGACCAAGTTTGACATTGTTGGTCATACGTTTGCGTTTCATCTGCGCACTGATCATCGCCTTCATCTCACGGATAGAATCCAGCATGCTGAAATCCAGATACCGCCGGTAAACAAAAGGCGTCAACATCGACTGCAGATATAACCTGTCTTCTTCACGACCGGTTATTACTTTCGCCTTTATCATGGCGTAGCGCTCCCAATCACGCCCCTGTAACTGGTAATACTGTTCTACACCAGAAAAGCTCATCGCCATCGGTCCGTCCTCACCGAAAGGCCTCAAACGTGTATCTACCCGATAGACGAAACCATCGATAGTGAGCTCATCGAGCACCTTGACCAACTTGCGGATAACAGCCAGATAAAACTCATAATGTGAAGTCTGACGACGCCCCGAGGTTTCACCGTCTTCAGCAAAGGCAAAGATTAAGTCGATATCAGAAGAAAAATTAAGCTCACCACCACCCATTTTGCCCATGGCGAGCACAAGTAGTGCCTGCTGCTTTCCATTTTCATCAACTGGCATACCAAATTTTTCTGCATGCTGTAATTCCAGGTGCGCTAAAGTCACCGCAACCACCGCTTCAGCAAAGTCGGTTAGCTCCTGAAGAATCGTTTTCATATCAGCCAGTGCATTTAGATCACGCCAGGCAATACGCACCATTTCCTGTTGCCGTAATACACGCAATGCTGACATCAACGCATCTTCATCTTTCGCAGTTGTCACAGCATGACTTACAAATTCTCTGTAAAGCTCTATCGATCTAGCGGATTCAAAACCTTCAGCGTTTAACCTGTAAATCATTTCGGGGTAACGAATACAGTTCCTCGCGACAAAATCACTGCAAGCCCAGATTTTACCCAGTATTGATAACGGCAGATTCTGTTTCGGATTTATTTCTTTTTTCTCACACGCAACACACCAGTCATGCCAGAAATTTTCAACGATAGAATGCAGCAGCTGCGGCACTTCGTTTAACAGTTCAGTTGGAGGTGTTGTATCGTGGGTCATCAGCAGTTATTCACATTCAGGGAGCATACATATTACTGCATTGCCTGACATGAGCAACAAACAAATCAAAACTAAATGACCAAGATCAACAGCCGCTACTTCATATTGAAGAGCGGCTGTTGATCAGAGAGAAAAGCCTAGCTGAATATCCCTTTTAAGGTAAAGAAAAACAGGATAGAAAGAAGAGCGCCCGCAGGCAATGTCACTATCCATGACATGAAGATATTTCGAATAACGGTCAAATTCAATGCCGCCATGCCTCGCGCCAGACCGACACCCAGTATCGCGCCAACCAAAGTATGTGTAGTCGAAATAGGCAAACCCGTTCCTGATGCCAGAACCACTGTTGTAGCCGCCGCCAACGTTGCCGCAAAACCACGGCTTGGTGTTAGTTCAGTAATATTATTACCTACTGTCGCAATAACTCTTTTACCGTACATCACCAGACCGGCAACGATACCGATTCCTCCCAGACCTAACACCCATAATGGCAGCATAGATTTAGAAGCAACCTCACCACCGCTCTGTACGATACTTACTACCGCTGCGACTGGACCAATTGCATTTGCCACATCGTTAGAACCATGTGCAAAAGCCATGGCACATGCAGTGAGAACCATTAATACACCAAACACACGCTCGACGTTGGTGAAGTGAAATTTTTTGTCTGCCTTAGGGTCATGCTTTATCTTGCTTACATACACTCGACCGGCCAACATGATTATCGCTCCGATACCAACGGCATAACCATATTGCTCTATAGTTGAAAGCTCTAAACCGACATGTTTCAGGCCTTTCACTAAAGTCACCAGTGAAATAATAAAGCCAACCATAAACATGTAATAAGGCACATACTTCTTGGCATTATCAAATGGTTGTTCAGTGTCCAGAATAAGACTCTGTACACTACGAAACAGCATGAAAGCTATAAAACCAGCAAGCACCGGCGATACCACCCAACTTGCAACGATAAATCCGACTTTATCCCAATGCACTGCCTCCGTGCCGATACCAACCATGGCAAAGCCCACGATTGCACCAACAATAGAGTGCGTTGTAGAAACCGGCCAGCCATTTTTTGAAGCGATTAATAACCAGATGCCTGCCGCCAGTAAAGACGCCAACATGCCATAGAGTAATAATTCTGGGTTAGCAGACAATAGATCGGCATCAACAATGCCTTTACGGATGGTCTTAGTCACCTGACCACCAGCAAGGATAGCGCCGGCAAATTCAAAGACGGCAGCGATTATCACCGCTTGCTTTATCGTTAATGCCTTAGAACCAACAGAAGTCGCCATTGCGTTAGCAACATCATTAGCACCGATACCCCAGGCCATGAACAGACCAAAAACTGCGGCCAGAATTAAAAATACTGTACCGTACTGAGCAATAATATCCATCGTGTACCCCTATCTTGCCAGCATCAGTTGTAAACGACTTCCCACTCCCTGGGATCTATCTGCTATTTCACCGGTACCTTCGATAATCTTGTATAAAAACATCACTTCGATTGGCGGCATATCATTTTCTATTTCAAAAATTTTCAGGCGAATTGCAGACTGTAAATTATCGGTTTCACTTTCAACCTGATCCAGCTTGGTAATCATGTCGGTGACGATTTGAATTTCCTGACCACTGAATCCAGTCTCAACGAGTTCATCAAGCTCATTGATGGCTTTTTTGGCCTGCTTACAGGCGGCAACACAACGCGTAACAAAACGGATGTAATCTTCATGGATAATTTCAGGTAAAGACATATGACGACCAAGAATGGTACCGGCAATATCTTTTGCCTGATTAGCAATCCTGTCCTGCATCAACAGCACTTCTAACAGGTCTTGACGTGAAACTGGCATGAACAGACCTTTCGGCAGATTCAAACGCAGCTCTTTTTTCAATACATCCGCTTCTTTTTCAAGATCAGAAATAATTACTTGAAGTCTGGCGACTTCATCCCAATCTTCATTGATAACCGCGTTGAACAGGGGAATTAATTCAGATGCACAAGCAAAAACTTTTGACATGTGCTTTTGTAGGGGACTGACTGGCGAACTACCAAAAATCCCACCCATGTAACCACCTTTGGCCATCTTCTTTTCTCCCCCGGCACTATTGCTCGGCTCATTCTTTTCGGATTTATTTTTAGCGCATTGTAATAACTTCGTCATAAAAGAACAGCTTTTTTTTGCATTATTTTGAAAATAGTTTTAACGTATTGATATGCATCAAGAAAAACACAACATTAAGTCACTGATTAAGCAGCTATTAAGCATCCCATCCATTAGCTGCACCTCAGAAGAAATTGATCAAGGTAACCTGCAAGTCATCAATTTACTTGCAGACTGGTTTGAACCTCTCGGCTTTCATTGCGAGATTCAGATGCTTGACAAGAAACGAAACAAAGCCAATCTTATTGCAACAATAGGTAGCGGTAACAATGGCCTGGTCTTATCAGGGCATACCGACACTGTCCCCTATGATGAAAGCCGCTGGCAGGTAGAACCGTTTGGTCTTACTGAAAAGGATGACCGCTTTTACGGGCTAGGCAGCTGCGATATGAAATCATTTTTTGCAGTCATCAGAGAAGCATTAAAACAGATTGACCTGAATAAACTTCAGCAACCCTTAATCATTTTGGCAACAGCTGATGAAGAGACCAGCATGTCCGGCGCTAAAGCCATTGCCAAACACGCAGACACCCTTGGCGTTAGTAATGCACGCACTGCAGTCATTGGCGAACCCACCGGATTAAAACCCGTGCGTATGCACAAAGGCATGCTGATGGAAGCGATTCAACTTGTCGGTCAGGCCGGTCACTCTAGCGATCCCGCACTGGGCAATAATGCACTCGAAGCCATGCATAAAGTCATGAGTGAATTATTACGCTGGCGCGAAGAACTGCAGTCAAAACACAGCAACCCCTTATTTGAAGTGCCTGTACCAACGATGAATTTTGGTCATATTCATGGTGGTGATAATCCAAATCGTATCTGTGGCAGCTGTGAATTACAGATTGATATCCGGCCATTACCGGGCATGAAACTTTCCGACCTGCGTGCTGAGATGCAAGTACGGTTAAAAAATGTTTTACAAGGAAGTGGAATACAGTTTAAGACCATCCCGTTAACAGACGGTTTTGATGCCATGGACACAGATAAGAATTCAGAAATAGTTAAACTTGCAGAAAAAATGACCCGCTCAGAATCACAGATTGTCGCCTTTGGCACGGAAGCACCGTATTACAATGATATCGGATTGCAGACTATCGTGATGGGACCGGGAAGCATCAATCAGGCACATCAACCTGATGAGTATATTGAGGTGAAAACCTTAAATCCGGCGGTTGATGTTATCAGGCAGCTGATCGTACATTATTGCTATAAAAAATAGTTTTAAGTCTTAAATCTTAAGTTATAAGCCCTTACTACTTAAAACTTTCTACTTAACTATCTTGTAACACGGAACATACTCTGTTCCCGGCAACTTCATCCGGTGCTGCTCGACAAATGCAGTCAACAAAGCATCCATCGGCTCCATGATTTCTTTATCACCGTTTAACTCGAAGTGACCATGCTCTTCGATGGCTTTAATGCCTTCCGCTTTTACGTTGCCGGAAACCACGCCAGAAAATGCACGCCTTAAATTAGCTGCCAGCAAGTGACTTTCCTGATCTTTATGCAATGCCAGATTACGCATATTCTCATGCGTTGGTTCGAATGGCTGCTGGAACTGCTTATCAATCTTTAATGTCCAGTTGTAGTAGAAAGCATCACTCTGCAGCTCTCTATACTCACGTACTTTTTTCATGCCTTCATTCATTTCTATGGCAACACGTTCTGGATCATCAATAATAATCTTATAACGCTGCTGCACATCCAGACCTAATGTATCGAGAAGGAATCTATTGATCTGCTTAAAATAATCTTCTGCGCATTTAGGGCCGGTAAAAATCAACGGAAACGGCATCGCTGCATTATCCGGGTGTAATAATATTCCCAGAATATAAAGTATTTCTTCTGCGGTACCTGCACCGCCTGGAAAAACGACAATGCCATGACCGGAGCGAACAAAGGCCTCCAGTCGTTTTTCTATATCCGGCATGATAACCAGTTTATTTACGATAGGGTTTGGTGACTCTGCTGCGATAATACCCGGCTCGGTCATACCCAGATAACGCCCGGTTCCAGTTCGTTGCTTGGCATGCCCGATTGTTGCGCCCTTCATCGGACCCTTCATCGCGCCCGGGCCGCAACCGGTACAGATATCGAGATTACGCAATCCCATCTGATAACCAACTTCTTTGGTGTATTTATATTCTTCCGGACCAATCGAATGACCACCCCAGCAAACGACAAGGTTAGGCACTAAACCAGGAATCAGAATATTTGCATTTCGCAGGATATGAAAGACAGCATTGGTAACATCGACTGATTCGCCCATATTAAAGCGCGGTGAATTCACCACTTTGTTATGTACGTAAATAACATCACGCAGCACAGCAAACAGGTGCTCATTAATACCTGCGATAAGTTCACCATCAACAAAAGCGATTGCAGGGGCATTTTTTAAAGTGAGTTTTATACCGCGTTGACGTTGCACTACCTCAACCGAAAAATCAGGATAACGCGCCAGCAGCTCACTGCCATCATCGAGTGCACTGCCACTGTTTAAAACCGCCAGAGAACAGTTGCGGAAAATTTCGGAGAGTTCACTCTGACTGGTATTTAGTATACGAACCACCTCGAACTGAGACAGTGTTTCCATCTGCCCTTTTGGTGAGATGACCGCGTCGATGACTTCGTATTTCATTATTCGTTATTCTTCTA
>JAUVDN010000013.1 GCA_030595325.1 Gammaproteobacteria bacterium
CATCAATTGATGCGAAGGTAATATGCGGCAGGAATTTTCCAAAACGGTAACCTAGTGTCGCATAAAATGCTTCCTGATCACCAAATGGGCGGGACAATTCATCTGTTGTGGTACGCTCAGTCCACTCACCATATACCACGATATTAGCTAAATCCAGATTAAAACCGACAGCAGTCACATCACAGTCACCTGTGCCATTTAAATCAACTACGATGTTAGTTGATGGATCAGTAAATCCACCAATTGTCTTAACTTCACATTGGAAGTTACTGGCATGCACTGTATAACCACGTCCAGAGTACTTGATATCCATACCATAAATATTTTCGGCTTCAAAATATGCACCCTGTGCATTAGGTATATCTTCACGATTCGAACCAATGTAAGGCTGGAATGATAGAGTGCCCGGGCCAACAGAGAACTGCAGCAATAATTCAAGACCATTAACGGTATTTAACGGGTTGACAGAATGATATACTTCAGAAGGCGGGCGAATCCATGGATAGGCGTATCCGACCTCAACATAATCGTTCACCAGAAACACCGGCTGTTTAATTTTACCGACATGGATACTGGCTGTATCAGCTATCTCGTAGTCGATGTATGCCCACTCGATGATGGCGTTAAAGTTTCCATTATCACCAGTTCCCAGAATCTGTGCAACCACCGACATGTTTTCTGACACATCAGAACTAATCTGCAGACCGAAACGGGTATCTTTTTCAAAAGTCAGGTCTTCGGTAATACCACGATCACCCAGGCCACCAATATAGATATTGCCTTTGTCAGCATCATCTATGCTAACAATCTTAGCAGCACCTGCAGTCATGAAACCGTCAAACTGGATTGCTTGTGCTGATGTACTGGCAAGTGCTGCCACGATAGCAACACTAAGTACGTTAAACTGTTTTTTCATCTGAGGAACTCCCCGTTTATTGTTGTAATAATTTGAAGATAGTTCAAATAAATGTCTTGGCAAGCAATACTGCCAAAACGGCACTATTTATTTACAAAACTGAGCTTCTTCTCAAGTAACATCGCTATCACACTGAAAGTGTTATGGATTCAGTACAGCTGTTTTAGTGTGAAACTTTGTTGTTGTAAATTAAATATAGACGATAAATAGAAGTTGTGAAGTAAATATGGTTTTGTTTCATAGGAGATGTATGAAACTGGAGAAGTGTGAAACAGGGGGAATGTAAAACAAATGTGTAGCAGATATATTTGTACGTTGCGTCTCTACGTTGCATCAGTACTTTAAAGACCATTCATTGCGAACGACCTATAAGTTTACTTTCGCTTATAAATGGTAGGCTTTTTCTTTTTACTGCTTTCGAATGGATTAGCATCCCCGCCTTTAAACTCAATCATTATTGGCGTACCAACTGATTTAAGCTCTTTTCTAAAGAAGTTGGTTAAGTAGCGCTTATACACAGCAGGAACTTTTGTGATCTGATTGCCATGCACGATTATTCGAGGTGGATTCATTCCGCCCTGATGTGCATAACGTAATTTTATTCTTCGACCATTAACCAACGGCGGCTGATGCGACTGCACTGCTTTTTCTAATAATCGCGTCAGATCAGAAGTTGAGTATTTTTGCGTGGCCGAATCGTAGGCTTTGTCGATTGCTTCATAAAGCTTGCCCACACCCGATCCGTGCAGAGCCGATATAAAAAATGTTTCCGCGAAACGAACAAAGGGTAATTGTTTATCAAGACCTTTATGTATTAATTCTTTTGCGTAATCATCCATGCCATCCCATTTGTTAATGGTAAGCACTAACGCACGCCCCGCTTCAAGTACGTAACCGATGAGATGCAAATCTTGATCAGAGATTTCTGTTCTGGCGTCGATCATCATGATGACTACATTGGCGCGTTCAATCGCCTGCATGGATTTAATGACACTGAATTTTTCAATCACCTCGTGTACCGAACGTTTACGACGCACACCGGCAGTATCAATGAAAGTATATTTTTTTCCATCACGATCGAACGGAATAAAGACACTATCCCGGGTTGTACCCGGCATATCATAAACAACCACACGTTCCTCACCAAGAAAACGATTTACCAACGTGGATTTGCCTACATTTGGCCGACCGATGATTGCGACTTTAACTCTACCGTCACCCGGTCGTTTGAAACCATCTTCTTGCCAGTCTTCGTCAGTAAATTCATCGCTTTCTATACTACCGTCTTCTGATAGTTCAGCTTCATCAGCAACAATGTCATCTTTGTTATCTGCATCATAGGTTTCTATCACACACGATAACATTACCTGTATGCCACGATTTTGTGAGGCAGCAATGGAGATAGGGTCACCGAGACCTAATGAATAAAATTCATTAGCGACCGACCTAACATCAAGACCATCGGTTTTATTAACGATCAATTTCACGTGTTTACCGGTTCGCCTTAATGACTCAGCAATCACCTCGTCTGCAGGTGTTAAACCATCACGCGCATCGACCATGAATAAAATAATGTCACTTTCGACGACTGCAAGACGTGTCTGTTTTTCCATGTGCGAATCAAGCTCTTCACTCTCACCACTTAGACCACCTGTATCGATAACAATAAACTCAGATGATTCAAAATGAAAACGACCGTATTTTCGATCACGTGTAAGACCAGGATAATCTGCAACCAATGCGTCACGAGATTTTGTCAGCACATTAAACAAGGTCGACTTACCAACATTGGGGCGTCCGACAAGTGCGATGACAACTTCAGTGATTGCGCTTTCAAGATTCATTGGCAGGATTCATTGGCAGTGATATGACAGAGAAGAAATTGGATTAATAATTCTAAAAATCGTCGTCGCGTTCACGCAACGCCAATACGTAGAGGATACCGCCTCGTGTTACCACAACCACCCTGTCTTCTCCTTTGATGATTGGCGGCACTATAATGCCAGTACCAAGCTCCCAGCCCAGATCATCAAACTGGCCTAACTGGAAACGCGCCACGAAATGACCATCGTACCTTGAAAGCAAATGAACAAAGCCTTCAAAGTCACCTACTGCCAGATAATCACCGATGATTGTCGGGCGAGTCAGTTTACGGTACGCCAGTTTTTCCTGTTTCCATACTGTCGCGCCATTGAGCCTGTCCAGTGCCCAGATATTTCCTTTTTCATCGCTGCTATAAAGCGTCTTCTCATCAAGCGTTACACCGGTGTGCGTCGAGAAGTCTCGCGCCCACAAAAATTGCCCTCTTTCCACGTCGATGGCAGCGACTCGACCTTGAAAACTGGCTGCATACAATACTCGGCCATACAGTTCTGCATCACCATCAATATCAACCAATCGCTGAATCTCAGAACGGCCCGCTGGTACAGACAAAGCGATGTCCCAGATAACACTACCATCATCAGGTGACAGAGCTATTAATCGGCCATCGGCAAGGCCGGCAAAAATTTTGCCTCTTGCAACTATCGGCTCACTGGTACCACGTAAGGTTAAATCTGGAATGGCACGCTGGTACTGCCAGCGAATCTTGCCATCATCGAGGTTCAGACTAAGTATTTTTCCATCTACCGTTCTGACCACGACATTGCCTTCATGAATGATAGGACGCGCCAGAACTTCACTGGAAACACGAGTTCGCCACATCTCTCTGCGTTTTTGTGCGTCGATGGCAATTACATGAGCATCACGCGTTGCGACTAACCAGACATCTTCGTTACCACTGACACCGGCACTAATGACAGTATCAAGCTCAATATCAGGGTCGAAATCACCGGTAGTAAGACTGATGATATTCAATACACCATCACGACTGACAGTAACTGCTATCTTTTCAAGGATTAGCGGTTGCAGGAATACGTACTGATTTTCTGTACCCTCACCCGTTGATTTATGCCAGGTAACATCAAGATAGTATTCGCTATAAAAAGGCACCAGTTCCGTAGGCTGATCAAGGTTGTCATCATCAGCACAGGCGCTGAGCAACAGTATTGCAAAGAGCAGAAAGAAATAACGAGAAAAGTAGGAAACGTTGATGTTCACAAAGAGCAACTTATAGTGTTTTAATTAGAAGTAAAATTGAATTTATTGGGCAGAAATAAAAGCGATTAGTTCATTATCAGGCAATGTCGATGCGTAAATTTGCATCCGCTTTTAAGTCCACACCTAAGCTAACATCTAAATCAGAGCCTAAGTTTTCACGTTTTAAACGCAACCACTTGCCTGCTGACAGCCCTTGCAGACTTATCGCTTTATCATAAGCCATTCTAGCCTGCGCAGTTTCACCTGTTGCATTGTAAACATCACCTTTAAGTTCTTCATACTGCGCATCATAGACTGCGTCATGCTTCGACTTCAATATCGCTAAAGCCGCAGCATAATTTTTTTGTTCTATATAGACACGAACCAAACGTAAGCTTGCTATCTGTTTTATCACATCATCGCTTGCATGTTTTACGGCTAGTTCAAGCTGGGTCACTGCTAAATCGATATTACCTTTTTCATATTCCGCTTTAGCAAGCACAAGTGATGACAGCGCAGCATATGGCGTATCAGAGAAATCATTGATTAAAGCATTATTGATGTTAATCGTTTTATCATCAATTGTTTTCAGCGCTGCACTCTGCATAACTTGCATGTACATATCACTTGCCTGAACTGCGTGTATATTATTTTGATCATCATAATAGCGATAGCCGAATAACGCTGACACGCCAATCAATAGACCAGCCATTATTGAGGTACCATTTTCCTTCCACCATTTTTTTAAAGCTTCGACTTGCTGCTCTTCTGTTTCATATTCGTTCATTCAAATATCTCAACCTGTAGAAATAATTTTTAAATTTTAATTGTCGTCTATCGACCCGCGTCAACTAAGTGACATTCAAGCAGCAATAAAAGTTGCTAGCTCATTGAAACCAACTGTTTTTTGATCTTTCCTTTCACGCAGATACTTAATCGTTACCTGTTTATTATTCAGTTCATCTTCACCAAGTATGACAGCGATATTCGCACCGCTCTTATCTGCTTTTTTCAGCTGGCTTTTCATCGAACCGCCACCACAATGTGTAATCATCTTAACTTCCGGCATCTGCTCTCTAATTCCTTCAGCTAGCTGCAACCCTTTCAGCTCACAGGCTTCACCCAGTAGTACCAGATAAACATCAACACTGTCTGCTTTTTGTTCCTGCTGCGCTTCCAGCAGAGACAGAATACGCTCCATACCCAAAGCAAAACCAATCGCCGGTGTTGCCTTACCGCCTAACTGTTCGACCAGACCATCGTACCGCCCGCCTGCACATATTGTACCTTGCGCACCCAGATCATCTGTAACCCACTCAAAAACCGTCTTGCAGTAATAATCCAGACCTCGTACCAGACGTGGATTAATTGTATATTCCACACCGGTCGCTTCAAGACTGGTCTTTAGTTTATCAAATTGCTGACGAGATTCTTCATCAAGATGATCAAATAAAGTCGGTGCATTATCCAGCATTTCACTCATTGCTGGATTTTTACTGTCCAGAACACGCAACGGATTTGTCGTTAAGCGGCGCAAGCTGTCTTCATCCAACAGCTCTTTATGCTGATTGAGGTAATCAACCAGCACTTTCTTATATTCAGTTCTGGCCTCGTTTGAACCCAGTGTATTCAGCTCAAGTCGAATGCCCTTAAGGCCCAGCTGCTTCCATAATCGGGCGCCAATCAGAATCAATTCGGCATCAATATCAGGCGTCGCGATACCATAGGTTTCCACCCCGAACTGATGGAACTGACGATAACGACCCTTCTGTGGCCGCTCATGGCGAAACATCGGACCGCTGTACCACAGGCGCTGTACCTGATTATATAACAGGCCATGCTGCACACCGGCACGAACACAGCTGGCAGTACCTTCAGGTCGCAGGGTTAACTTATCACCGTTGCGATCCTCAAAGGTGTACATCTCTTTTTCGACAATATCAGTAACTTCACCGATAGAGCGACAGAACAGATCCGTTGATTCGACCAATGGCATACGAATCTCTTTGTAACCATAGGTCGCCATTAACTGACGAATAATCGCTTCAAATGCCTGCCAGCGATGACTATCGTCAGGTAATACATCATGCATACCGCGAATGGATTGGATTAGTTTAGCCATTTACTATTGTTCTTTTTTAATCTGTTATTTTTATCTACTAAAGAGCCTATCTACCGGCTTCGGCTTAGTGATTTATGTTTGAACCAGCCAGACTGGAATAACCCGGCAGTTTACCGTGCTATCGCTACGACAACAAGAAACACCTAGTGAAATACGATATTTCGCCCTTGTGTTGATACTTTAAAATGCGCAATATTATTTGGGCGAATATATGCTGAGACATCAACATCAACATTGTTCACGACCACACGCGTTGAATCAGCATTGCCCATAGAAACACTAAATGGCGCATGACCGACAAGCACCTTACGGCCTCCAACTGGTACCGTATTATAAAGTAAACGCTTATTAGTGGCATCTATAACTTTCACCCATGATCCCTGTTCAGCGATTATTTCGATAATATCGCTTTCATTATCAATAACTGCCGGTCTATCATCCGTTTCGACGACATCTGTAGCGACGTCGACAGGTTTAGGGTTGATTTTATTGGCCGATTTTGCAGTTACAGCTTTGATTTTGGCTGGTTTAGTTACAACAGCTTCGGATTCAGTTACAGCAGGCTCTGCTGTAACTAATATTTCTCCTTCAACAACCGTTTCCTCGACATCATCAGCTACGCCTGACATCGATTCAAACGGGTCTGACTCTGACTGCTCGACGATTAGTTCACCATCGTCACTTAGTCGTGCATTTTGCCTGATTTCCAGCGGCTGCTCCGTATCTGATTGAGCGCCTGACTGAGTACCTGACTGATTACCAGGCGAGTCTAAAGAATGACCAGTAAAACGTTTCTGCATTGATTCGCGTTCACTCTCCATCACCCCCGCTTTTTCCTGATAATACTGGTAGCTGCCAACGACCATTGCCGTTAAACCGGCAAGGATGAGTAACATGGTTATTATTTTTACAATGAGTGACTGACTGCTAGCCTCGCCGGGCAGATTGGAGCGTGGCTTTAAATCGCTGACCTGGTCATGCGGTACTGCACGATTATAAATCTCCAGCACACTGTCTTCTGATATCTCCAGATATTTTGCATACGCTCTGATATAACCCTGAGTAAAGGTTGGTGGAGGCAACGCATCAAGATCATTTGCTTCGATTTCTTTAAGTACATGCAGAGGAATCTTTAAATGTTCGCATATATCATCTAAAGTAAGATTATTAGCCTTCCGTGCACTCGCCAGTACCGCACCAAAATCTACGTTTCTTTGTACTACGTCAGTTTCTGGACTACTCATTTTCTAAACTGTGCATTTCGTGCATCTGCCTCAACCCAGCCAGCTTCATCCGAATCTGGAAAATCACTGATTAACTGCCTTGCGTATTTCATATAATGCTTTTCATCACCCAACGCTTTTTCTGCTTGAATCTGAATCCATAGACTTTCGGCTGATGGCGCTCTGACCGCATGATAACGCTGAATATAAGCTCGCGCCATTAGATATCTTTCAGTCTTAACACCGAGCTCTGCCATTGAAATTAACGAACCAGGTAACGTAGACTGAATACGTAAAGATTGCCTTAACAATGGCTCAGCTTTTTTATATTCCTGCTGTTTCATATAACAGCTACCGGCATTACTCTGCGCCAGGTAAACGCCCTCATAAAAAGGATCTGTGTAAGCAATCTTTAAGCTTTTTTGCGCTTTATCATATTCTCCCCGACTGCACATAAAGGCACCATAACTATTCGCCAAATCTGAATCGTCCGGATTTATATCCAGAGCCTCTTCATACTGTGCCTGTGCTTTATCAGGAAGACCTAGCAGAGCATACAGATAAGCAAAGGTTTTATAAGCGTCTAGATTCTCATCATTTTGTTCGATGGCTTTTTCAAGCTTCTCTTTGGCAGCTTTGTATTGTTTGCGCTGTATATAACCCACAGCCAGTTTAGTATTTAGCTCAGAGGCATCTATAAGGTTAGGCCCGGTACTCGATTTGGTTTTTTTTGTAGTTATCGCTGATTGATCAGAAGTTGTCGTACAGGAAGCTAATACCGATGATAACAACACTGCAATGAATACTCTTTTTATAATTATTATTGTATTTTTTATTGGCATTAATTATTCCATCCCGAATCTGGGCTCTTCAAATCGTCGGTGTCGACGACTCTTATCTTCTATCTTACCTGCTAATTGACCGCAAGCGGCATCGATATCATCACCACGCGTCTTTCGTACAACTGTTGTCATACCTGACTCATGCAGTATTTCACTAAACCGCCTGACTGCATTTTTTGATGATGTACGATATCCCGAGCCTTCGAATGGATTAAACGGAATAAGGTTCATCAATGTAGGAATACCTTTTAGAAGCTTTATCAGTTCATGCGCATGTTCAGGCTGATCATTAATACCATCTAACATTACGTATTCAAAGGTTATTCTAGAACGTGAATTCTGTTTATCAATAAAACGTCGACAAGCAGCCATTAATTCTTTTAGCGGATATTTTTTATTGACTGGTACCAGTTCATTTCGCAGCTCATCATTTGTTGCGTGCAATGACACCGCCAGACGCATATCTACAACATCACCGAGCCTGTCCATCGCTGGTACAACACCTGCAGTACTCACCGTTACCCGGCGTTTACTTAAGCCATAGGCAAAATCATCCATCATGATGCGTACAGCACTGACTACCGCATCAAAATTTAGCAGCGGCTCACCCATGCCCATCATCACGACATTGGTAATTTTACGTCCCGGTTTCTTTTCTTCGTCCAGCAGCTGAGATGCCAGCCAGACCTGAGATATTATTTCAGCCGTAGTAAGGTTTCGATTAAAGCCCTGCCGCCCGGTCGAGCAGAAACTGCAGTCGAGTGCACAGCCGACCTGTGATGAAACACATAAAGTTCCACGCTCATCTTCAGGGATAAATACCGCTTCGATATAATTGCCATCATGCAGACGCAGTAACCACTTACGGGTACCGTCTGTTGAGATTAGATCTTCAGCAACTTCAAGGTTTTGAACACAGCTGATTTCAGATAACTGGTTACGCAGATCTT
The DNA here is from genome assembly GCA_030595325.1 of Gammaproteobacteria bacterium. Lineage (GTDB taxonomy): Bacteria > Pseudomonadota > Gammaproteobacteria > SZUA-229 > SZUA-229. The sequence goes on from JAUVDN010000013.1 coordinate 9,132, forward strand.
TAGACAGATTATTCATCTGCTGAAAGTCAGTAATGCCCAGCTGGTGCATCCACTTCATGACTTGAGTGGCACGGAATTTTTTCTCGCCGATAGTGGCAAAAAACGCCTCGAGTGCATCTCGATCCAGACCCAACAAGTTTATTACCTTAGTCGCCGCAACCTTAGTATCAAAAGATACTTGCTGTGTTGAATCAGCCGCTAATTGTGTCTGAACTTCGCTCATTAGGAAATATTACATGATTATTGTAGATAGAACCTGCTTTTTATACACAGGCTATAGGTCGGTTAATGGCCAATACTGTTGAAAAACTCTAAAATCATATAAAGCCAATTTCTCATCTAATTTGAATTTTCACAAAAACATAACTTGAATATTGCTTATAAGTTAGTGTGCGGATTTCTGCTGTGAGATCGACTTCGTGTTGTACCTGCCCGTACCTAAAAACATAAAACCTATTAAAGAAGCTTAAATATTTTTTACAGCTACTAAAAAAGAGTTTTTCAACAGTATCGGCCAATAAGAGACCTTTAGAGTATTTGTCACTTTAGCTTTATTCGTTAAATTTAGGTTATGTTCGCGGAATGACAAAAATCCGCTCCTACAAAATAGCGCCTACCTGTAGGAGCGGATTTTTGTCATTCCGCGAATTTTTAAAGGTGTTAAAAAAACGTCATTGCTATGAACATCATAGATGTCAGCTAAAACACAACAACAGACCTTAATCTTCCTTCTCTTCTATCCATGCCAGCTGGACAGCTTCCAGAATACGCTCGCCGGAATGCTCAGGATCATCATCAAAGTCTTCCAGGTCCAGTATCCACTGTCGTAGATCGACGAAATTAAGTTGTTTTGGATCCACGTCAGGATATGTCTCATCCAGTTCGATGGCAATTTCCAGACTGTCTACCCATTTTAATATCATCGCTACTACCTAATCTTGTATGAATCTAATGATTCTCTGAAACCATGTTAATGGTATATTTTGGTATTTCCACCACCAGATTTTCATCACCGATAATCGTCTGACAACTCAAACGGGAATCCGGGTCTAGCCCCCATGCTTTATCGAGCATGTCATCTTCATCTTCGGTATTTTCATTTAACGAGTCCATACCTTCGCGTATGTAGACATGGCATGTCGTACAGGCACATGATTTCTCACAGGCATGTTCAATTTCCACATGACTTTGCAATGCTGCATCACAAATCGTCATTCCAGATTCAGCCTCGATAACTAGACCTTCAGGACACAATACTTCATGTGGTAAAAAAATAATTTGTGGCACTTTACGATTCCTCTTCTTTTGACATTGCGTCTGAAGAATACTCTTCAATTAAATGCCCCTGCATTGCAGATTTAATGTTTGAATTCATTCTGCGTGCAACATAATCTTCGCACGCCTTTTCTAACTGTTTAATACTTTGTTCAATCTTTGCGATATCGGCATCATTTTTCACATCGACCAATACCTGTTGCACTGTTTTAATCTGATCCAATTCCTGTTGCGACAATAATTGCTCACCATCCGTGGCAAGTGCTGAATCCAGCGCTTCTAAAACACGGTCTGCTTCAACCTGCTGCTCACGCAGACTACGTGCATGCATGTCATCTTCAGCATGTTCCATTGAATCACGCAGCATGTTCTCTATTTCATTATCACTCAGACCATATGATGGTTTGACATCTACACTGGCCTCTACACCACTGTTTTCTTCGCGTGCACTGACAATCAACAGACCATCTGCATCCACCTGAAAAGTAACCCGTATCCGTGCAGCCCCTGCAACCTGAGGAGGAAAACCTCTCAGCTCAAAGCGCGCTAAAGAACGGCAGTCTGTTACAAGTTCACGGTCGCCCTGTAATACGTGAACAGCCATAGCAGTCTGGCCATCCTTATATGTTGTAAAGTCTTGCGCCTTAGCGACAGGTATTGCGGTATTGCGATGAATAACTTTCTCAACCAGACCGCCCATGGTTTCTATTCCCAATGACAAAGGAATAACATCGAGCAATAACATCTCATCATCAGGTTTATTGCCTACCAGCACATCTGCCTGTAAAGCCGCACCTGTGGCAACAACCGTATCCGGGTTGATGCTGGTCAATGGCTGACATTCAAAAAACTCTGCCACCATCTCGCGCACGATAAGGGTTCGTGTTGAACCGCCCACCATGACGACTTCATTAATACTTTCATTTTCCACTTCTGCATCGCGTAATGCACGGCGGCACGACATCAAGGTTTTCTTTACTAACGGCGTAAGCAATTCAGTCAGTTGTTCTCTATCAAGTGTTCCAAGCCATGAATCGGCATCAGTATTAATCGAGATTTCAACACTGTTTTTTTCTGCCAGCGATTCTTTAGCTATTCTCGCCTGCTGCATAAGCAAACGTTTAACCGCAGGTTCATCCGCATTAGTAATTCCTGACTGAGCAATTATCCATTGCGATATCTCATAGTCAAAATCATCACCACCGAGCGAACTATTACCACCGGTAGCCAGTACTTCGAAAATACCTTTGTTCAAACGCAAGATCGAAATATCAAAGGTGCCACCACCTAGATCATAAACCGCGATGATGCCTTCATTGCCCGTATCCAGGCCGTAAGCTACCGCCGCTGCCGTCGGCTCATTCAACAAACGCAATACTTTAATATTTGCTAACTTTGCGGCATCCTTTGTCGCCTGCCTTTGTGCATCATCAAAATAAGCCGGCACGGTTATGACGGCACCCTCGAACTCATCGCCCAATGTTTCTATCGCACGTTTTTTTAATGTCTTTAAAATTTCTGCCGATACTTGGACAGCACTGACATCACCTGAACGTGTTTTAATCTTTGGTACGCTGGATTCTGATTCAGCGAACACATACGAATAATGCGCATCTTCTATAGAGACATCTTCTACGCCGTGCCCCATAAGACGCTTTACAGAGATGATGGTATTTAATGGATCCGATACACTGTACTGCTGCGCTGATAATCCTACATGTACATCAGTTTCCGCATAATGCACTATCGATGGCAAAAGGTGGTTACCATCAGAATCCGGCAAAGTACTTACTTCACCACTTCTAACAGACGCAACCAAAGAGTTAGTCGTGCCCAGATCAATGCCCACTGCAAGCCGATGCTGGTGTGCAGTTGTTGATTCTCCAGGTTCTGCTATTTGTATAAGTGCCATATCTGTTTTTAACCTTTACCGCTAACCTTTGTCGCTAACCTTTACCGCTAACCCTTACTGCTAACCCTTACTGCTAACCGCTGCTAATATCATAACAACTCGTCTTCGATATCTGCAGTCAGCGCATTGATTTCGTTACTTGCTTTTTGCATGAACTGTAATTTGCGTATCAATTCACGTGCATCGTCAATCTGATCACTCTCATAACATGCTGAAAAGCTTTCCATCATTTCTTTAGTCGAGATTTTGATTTCTTTGGCCATCACATCAAGCACTGCAAGCGGATCACTTTCCTGCTTAATATTTTCGAGTCGCTCACGCATCTCAAGCTGCTGCATCAAAAAAGCAGCATCCATGGTTGTTTCATTTTCCAGATTGAAATCAATGCCTTTTAATTTCAATAAATAGGTTGCTCGTAGCACAGGACTCTTTAACGTCGTCTGTGCTTCGTTAACCCATGAAGTCTGCTGCATCGATAAGCGTTTTTCCTGATCTGATGCATTTGCAAATTTGTCCGGATGCACCTGTTTCTGCAACTCCATATATTGCTGGCGAACCTGATCAAGATCCACCGCATAAGAAACAGGAAGTTCAAACAACTCGAAAAAGTTGCTGTTTAGAATATCTTTAGACACAAAAAATTAATTTTCAGTAATTATTAAAAATTCGAAACACTGTTTACAATCTATTTACACAGTGTGCTATCTGTCGTTGCTCAGCCTGTCGTTGCTCAGTCTAGGCCTAAACATGTCAATTCAAGGCAGAAAATGTGAGTTTACAAGTGTAAACGTCCATTTTTTAACGCTGAAATGGCGTGTTTAGGAATGCGCTGGGTGACTACAGTTAAACAGTGAAGCTTTCACCACAACCACAAGCTGCTTTTTCTTTTGGGTTATTGAACTTAAAGCCTTCGTTCAATCCCTCTTTTGTATAATCGAGCTCTGTTCCATCGAGATAAACCAGACTCTTAGGATCAACGATAACTTTTACACCCGCATGTTCAAACACTTCATCTTCTGGATTTATATCATCGACAAATTCAAGAACATAAGACATGCCGGAACACCCCATGGTTTTCACACCAAGACGCAGACCCACACCCTTACCACGACTCTCAAGGAATGCTTTAACACGTTCTGCCGCAGGTTCAGTTAATGTAATAGCCATGCTCTTATCTCTTCTTATGTCTCTACTATTAATCTTTACTAATAACGCTCTTACTTAAGCTTTCTTCTGTTTATAATCTGCAATTGCAGCATTGATTGCATCTTCCGCTAATACAGAACAATGAATCTTAACAGGTGGCAAAGCAAGTTCTTCTGCTATCTGTGTATTTTTGATCGCCTGCGCTTCGTCCAGTGTTTTACCTTTAACCCACTCAGTTAAAAGTGAGCTGGAAGCGATAGCACTGCCACAACCATAAGTTTTAAATACTGCATCTTCGATAATACCCTCATCACTTACTTTTATCTGAAGTTTCATTACATCTCCACACGCGGGAGCACCAACCATACCGGTACCTACATTGTCAGTATTTTCAAAACTGCCAACATTACGTGGGTTTTCATAATGATCTAAAACTTTTTCGCCGTACGCCATAATTACACCTAATTCTCTTATCTTCATCTGCATCAATTTAGATGCATATATTATCTATTTGTTCGTTATTTACTTCATTAAAAATATTTATAAACCAATCTTATAAAAGATGCTTATAAACAACTTTAATGAGCGGCCCACTCGATACTATCTATATCGATACCATCTTTATACATATCCCACAGTGGTGATAAATCACGTAGTTTTTCTACTGCGGTACGAACGTATTTAATCGTGCGATCAATCTCTTCTTCGGTGGTATAACGGCCCATAGTGAAACGAATCGAACTATGCGCCAATTCATCGTTACGGCCTAATGCACGTAATACATAGCTAGGTTCAAGACTTGCTGATGTACATGCACTGCCGCTTGATATCGCTAACTCTTTTAACGCCATCAATAAACTTTCACCTTCAACATAGTTGAAACTGATATTGATATTACCAGCAATACGTTGATCGATATCACCATTTACGTAGACTTCTTCCATATCACTAACACCGTCATACAACTTATTTCTAAGTTTTAATAAACGTGCATTTTCTTCAACCATCTCTTCTTTAGCGATGCGGAATGCTTCACCCATGCCAACAATCTGATGCGTTGCCAATGTACCAGAACGCATACCGCGCTCATGACCACCGCCATGCATCTGCGCTTCTAAACGAACGCGAGGTTTTCTTTGTACATATAATGCACCGATACCTTTAGGACCATAGATCTTATGACCAGAAAAACTCATTAAATCGACAGGCAATTCTTCAAGGTTGATCTCAACCTTACCGGCACTCTGTGCGGCGTCGACGTGAAATATGATTTTTCTTGCACGACAGATGTTACCGATTGCTTCGATATCCTGAATTACACCGATCTCATTATTGACGTGCATAATTGAAACTAAAATGGTGTCATCACGTAATGCATCTTCCAGTACTTTAAGATCGACCAGACCATTTTGCATCGGATCAAGGTAGGTAACTTCATAACCTTCACGTTCTAACTGACGGCAGCTATCAAGCACGGCTTTATGTTCTGTTTTACAAGTAACGATATGTTTGCCACGTTTGTGGTTAAAGTGAGCCACACCTTTGATGGCAAGGTTGTCTGATTCAGTCGCACCCGACGTAAATATTATTTCTTTTGGATTGGCACCAACCAGGTCGGCAACATTTTTTCTTGCTGTTTCAACAGCGGCTTCAGCAGTCCAGCCAAAACTGTGACTACGTGACGCAGGGTTACCAAAACTACTTTCTGGCCCCATGTACTTAAGCATTTCTGCAACAACACGCTCATCCATCGGCGTCGTTGCCGAGTAATCCAAATAGATTGGACGTTCTGTAGAAATTATATCGGTTGCCTGCTCACTCACTTCATTCACCTTGCTTATCGCCTTAACTGTTATTAATCACTGTTCTTAATCAAACACTGGCCGCCATCATCACTGCCGAGTGTCGGTTTATTTCGATAATGTCGTTTAATGCTGTAATAAAAGCATCTACATCCGACATCGTATTATTTTTTCCAAAACTCACCCGGATTGCTGAATTTGCCAACTCGTCCGGAATATTCATCGCCTTTAACACATGACTAGGCTCTGTTTTTTCGCTGGTACATGCTGAACCGCTTGATACAGCAATGGCTTTTCTATCCAGCTGCATCAATAATGTTTCACCGCTAAAACCAGCAACACCAAATTGCACGGTGTTAGGTAGACGATTCGTTGTTTGTGCAAACACGGTTACTGCGCTAAATTCTTTTAAGCCTCTTTCAAGCGCATCGCGCAATCCAAGACTATGAGAACTTCTATCTCGTAAATTTGAAAGCGCTAACTCAGCCGCCTTTCCAAATCCAACAATTGCAGGTACATTTTCTGTGCCGGCACGTAAATTATTTTCCTGCGAACCACCAAACTGTAACTTTGTTATCGGTAGCTGCTTATCTAATATCAATGCACCTGCACCAACAGGCCCATACAGCTTATGCGCTGAGAATGTCATTGCGTGTACACCACTAGCCGTGAAATCCAGTGGTATTTTTCCTGCCGCCTGCGATGCATCGGTATGAAAAAAACAATTATTCTCTTTGGCTAAAGTTATCAGTGGTGATAAATCCTGTATCACTCCTGTTTCATTATTTGCAGACATCACCGATATCAGCGAGGTCTGTTCAGTCATTACCTGTGTAACAGCCGATGATGTTATATAACCTGCTTCATCAACAGCAATCACATCAACGTCAAATGCTGTTTTCTGCATTATGTGCTGCGCCGGCTCCAGTAACGACATATGTTCGATTGCACTTATCGCAATGCGGGTATCGCCGCCCTGCTTATCAATTTGTCGCCTCATGTCGTTACTGAGGTCATTACTGAGACTATTACAAAAGCCATGAAGCAATAAATTATTCGACTCCGTGCCGCCACTGGTAAATATCACCTGATCTGCTCTGGCACCGGCTAACTGCGCTACTGATTCACGCGCCTGTTCGATAGCACTTTTCTGTAACCGTCCAAAGCGATGCACGCTTGATGGATTGCCTGCCACCTGACCCATGTAGGGCAACATGGCCTCTAACACTTCCTCGTCCAAAGCTGTTGTCGCGTTATTATCTAGATACACAGCCATGATGTCGTTTAATTATATCCAGTTAAAACTTTACAAATTTACAGCATTGTCCTGACGCACTTTCACACTGGCCACAGATTCCTGTGACATGATTTCAGAAAGTGTTATTCCATCCAGGAAGGTACGAATCTCGTTACTTAACTCTTGCCACAGATCGTGTGTTAAACACTGATACTCACCACAATCGCTGTCACCATCATTACAGTCAACGACCTGACAGCTTTCATCAACAGCCAGGATGATATCTGAGATACTAATCTCATCAATACCACTACTCAGCTTGTAACCGCCACCCGGGCCGCGCGTACTGCTTACGATGTTATTGCGACGTAATTTGGCAAATAACTGCTCTAGATAAGATAGAGAAATACACTGCCGCTCAGAAATTGCCGCTAATGAAACCGGTCCATTCTCTTGATGCAGCGCCAGATCCAGCACCGCTGTTACTGCATAACGCCCTTTCGTGGTTAAACGCATATTAAACTCCCTACAAATTAGGGTAAATAATTGGAATAAGTGAATTTTACTTAATTCCGACTAATTTAGTCAAGTATAAAACCAAGTAATTTAGTCAGGTATTACTTAATGAATAGAAATTCCACTAAGTCATTGAATTTATTAGCGTAGAGCCAGAAAAAAGATTGCTCCTACTTACTTAGCACACTAATTTGTTTCTATTTTTTCAGCATCATCCGAGTCTTCGTCTGCACTAGTGGAAATACTGCACGAACCAAGATCAGGTAAATTAGTGACATCTATTTCCGCACCAAACTGTTTCAGTGCGCCACACATGGTCTCCATTTTTTCATCCATAGCGTGGATATGCTCCAGCATTCTGTTAATTGCGGTTGCCACAGGATCTGGTGCGTCACGTGTTGCGCCATAAGCATCGAAGCCTAGTTTTTCTGCTATCTCATCACGTTTTTTCTGGTTCTCATCATGTTGGTGAATAACACGTCCAGGCACACCTACAACGGTCGAATTTTTCTCAACGTCTTTTGTTACCACCGCGTTTGAACCAATACGCACACCTTCTGATAAAACTATAGGCCCCAGTACCTTTGCACCGGCACCGACAACCACATTATTAGCCAGTGTTGGGTGACGCTTACCCGCACTCCAACTGGTACCACCTAAGGTCACCCCATGATACAGGGTACAGTCATCACCAATTTCAGCCGTCTCACCGATTACAACACCCATTCCATGGTCGATAAAAAATCGATGCCCGATAGTTGCACCTGGATGAATTTCGATACCGGTAAACCAGCGCGAAAAATGCGAGAACCATCGAGCCAGCCAGTTAAAGCCCAATTTCCACAAAATATGATTAAAGCGATGCATGACCACCGCGTGCAAACCCGGGTAGCAGGTAATTACTTCCCATGTATTTCTAGCGGCCGGATCACGGTCAAACACACATCTTATGTCGTCACGAATACTGATAAAAACATCCTCAATTAGTTTACGGCCTTAATAGTTCGTAGCCTCAAATGCAACAATAACACTTACAATCTTATGTATTGCCTATGTTATATGAAATCGACCTGTATGTTATACCCGGAAAATTTACGGATATTTAGTACACCGGTATCAAGAATTAAATACTGCCCCTTTATACCCATGAAGACACCTTCGATATCCGCCTGTTTGTCAAAATTAAGTGACTTAATTTTTTCAGGGTACTCAGATACTGGAAATTTTATGTCTACAACATTCTCATCCAGCAATTGAATTGCTTCAGCTCCCTGTTCTTGTTGAATCGTTTCGATTTCAGCCGCACTCTGTGACAGCAGATCATCACGTATCGCTTTCATATCCAACGGCTCTGCATCAGCTTTTAACATTTTTCGCCAATCTGTACGATCAGAAACATGCTGCTTTAATACCACTTCCAACAATCCTGATTGTAGCCGATTAGCGACTTTGAATATCGGTAACGCCTGCCCCGCACCCTGATCTATCCAACGTGTTGGTATCTGCGTACCGCGTGTGATGCCAACTTTAATACCGGATGAATTCGCCAGATAAACATAATGCGGCTGAAAACAATGTGCCTCACCCCACTCAGGCTCACGACAGGTTCCTTCCGCATAATGGCAAGTCTCTGGCTTCATTATGCACATATCACAGGAAGCCAGACTACGGAAACAGGGGTAGCAATGTCCCTGCGCAAAACTCTTTTTAGTTTTTCGGCCACAAGCAACGCAATTAATTTCACCCTCATAACTCAACTTGATGGCCTCACCAATGTGCCCGTTCATTGGCAACAGTTCATCACCGATGGGCAGTTGATATTGCACCGGTTCATTTTTATTAACGTCACCCCTGTTAACATCACCTTGGCTCATATCACTGAGGGCGCCCTGCATTTTTAAAATATTACCTTTCATAGATCTTTGCTTTATATTTTGTTGTGTATTTATTATGAAGATTGAATAAAAGTCGCAATCTTATCAACTGCCTGCTCTAATTTCTCTAGTGATTGGGTATATGCAAAACGACAGTGCTTAGCTGCGTCATGCTCACCAAAATCTATTCCCGGCGTTAAAGCAACGCCCTGCTCTAACAACAGTTTCTTTACCCAGTTAAAACTGTCATCAGTAAAACGCTCACAGTTTGCGTAAATATAAAAAGCGCCTTGTGGTTTCACTGCAATACCAAAGCCTAACTGCTTTAATGCAGGCAACAGATAATCCCGTCGCTGTTTAAACACATCCCGTCGTGAATCCAGAATTTCTTGCGTCTCGGCTTTTAGCGCGGTTAATGCCGCATATTGTGAAACAGTTGCTGGCGCCAAAAAAATATTTTGTGCAATCCTGTCAATCGCCTCGACATAATCTTCTGGTACAACCATCCAACCCAGTCGCCAGCCAGTCATGCCAAAGTATTTAGAAAAACTATTAATAACAAAACAATCGTCTGAAATATTAAGCGCAGTGTAGTCTTTTACGTCATAGACCAAACCCTGGTAGATCTCATCAACAATTAAGCTGCCATTTCTGCTCTCTACCAAGCGGCATAACGCACGCAACTGCTCTTCAGGTAAGATGGTACCCGTCGGATTCGACGGTGTTGCCACCATAGCTGCTCGAGTTTTACTATTCCAATACTTTGCCACCGTTTCAGCATCAAGCTGATAAAAACTGCCCGCATCAACAGGCACCGCAACCGTTTCTATCGCGAGTACCTGCGCAATATTTCTATTACAGGGATAACCAGGATCAGCTAACAACACATTATCACCAGCGTCTAATAAACAGGTAAGCGCTAATTGCAATGCACCCGATGCGCCCGGTGTGATTATTATTCGCTGAGCATCTATATTCAGTGAAAATTTTCGCTGGTAATATTCAGCGACTGCTTGGCGTAATTCCGGCAACCCCAGAGCCGGCGTATAATGCGTTTTACATTGCTTTAAAGCTTCAATACCAGAATCGATTATTACTTCAGCGGTCGAAAAATCCGGCTCACCGATTTCAAGATGGCAGATTGTTTTTCCCTGCTTCTCTAAAATTTTAGCTTGCGCCAGAATATCCATCACATGGAAAGGACTCAGGTTTTTTGCACGCTTAGAAATTGATGACATGAGTTGCACAGACACCGAAAAACGGATGATGATTGATAATTAATGATTGAACGCTAATAGCTAATAATCAAGCTGGTAGCCAAGAAAACTAGCATAACAGTATTGCATTCCTTTAAATCGCATCTTACACTGAGAGCCTGACTGCAATCTCTTTTTTATGTTAGATACTTTTACTGGTTTAATCACCTCACCTTCACAAAAATCACTACCCAATGCAACTATCACACGCTTTTATAAATAGATTAATCTATCGAATCACTTTATTGCCTTTTGCGCTAATTATCAGCACCAGCGTTCACGCACTTCCTGAACAAGCACTAGTGCCCGGTGGTATCGCTTTATTAAAACTTCCTGACTACACAGAAGGCACGGAAGTTACCTTTAAAAACAAACGAATTGCCGTCTTCCCATACAAAGACACCTGGATTGCTATGGCTGGCATCAGCCTGTCGACTAAACCTGGGGATTATGAATTTTTAATCAAACAGACAGGTAAACAAAACGTTAAAACAAAGTTTACAGTCGAATATAAAAAATATGACGAGCAGCACCTGACCATCAAAAATAAACGTAAGGTCAACCCAAACAAACAAGACAATGAGCGCATAGCCTCTGAAAGTACGCGCAAAAGAAACGCCAGACAGCTATACAGCAATAGTGAATCTAAGGTTGATTTCATCTGGCCGGTAACAGGTCGAATCAGCAGTATATTCGGTTTGCGCCGCTTTTTTAACGAACAGGAACGACGCCCGCACAGTGGCTTGGATATCGCTGCAAAAGAAGGCACACCAATAAGAGCAGTAGCAAACGGCACGGTTATCGACACTGGTGATTTTTTCTTCAGCGGGAACATGATCTACCTCGATCATGGTCAGGGCATCGTAAGCTTGTACGCACACTTGAGCAAAATCTCGACAAAACCCGGTGATGTAATAAAACAGGGTGACATTATCGGTAACGTTGGGCAAACAGGACGCGTCACCGGTCCACACCTGCACTTTGCCATCTATGCTAACCAGACGCTCATCGACCCAGTCTTCATGTTACCTAAAGATGGCAACCCGCCAATTCCCCTTTCTTCGGAAAATACCGCTGACTCACAAGACAATTAAGAGATAAATCTGCATTAAATTGATAAATAACTTGCGATTCATCTCAAAATAACGATAATTGCGCATCGTTATTAAAAGTCTGTTGCTTGAATACTAGAAAAAACTTTCTAGTATTCACCTGAACGACTTTATTTTCACTTAAAAGATTATTTATTTATGGCTAAAGAAGAAGCAATTCAAATGGAAGGCACGGTAACTGAAACCTTGCCTAATACTATGTTCCGCGTAGAGCTGGAAAACGGTCATACTGTGATCGCTCACATCTCTGGAAAAATGCGTAAGCACTATATCCGTATCATGACAGGCGATGCGGTTACTGTTGAACTGACGCCATATGACCTTGAAAAAGGCCGGATTATTTACCGGGCTAAATAATATTCATTCGTCACAGCGACGGCCATGGTAGTTTGTGGCATAGCGTCCATCAATGGACATAAAAAAGGCCGCTAATGCGGCCTTTTTTAATTAGTTTATTTATTAACGATTAAGTCGCAATCAATCAAGCTGTAAATGATTAAACGACAAACAATCAAGCCTTTGCCGTTTCAGAAAGTATCTCGATAGCTATTTCGTTATCTTCCGATACAGATACATTGACATGACCACCCTTGTTCAAGTCACCAAATAACAGATCATTAGCCAGTGGTTTCTTAAGCAGGTTCTGAATGACTCGGGCCATCGGTCTTGCACCCATTTTTGGATCATAGCCTTTTTCAGCAAGTAACTGCCGTGCTGTCTTATCTACATTAATGGTCACTTTCTTCTCGTTAAGCTGTAACTCCAGCGCAACGAGGAACTTATCAACCACGTTAGACAGTGTATGTGCATCCAAAGGACCAAAATTAACAATTGAATCCAGACGGTTTCTGAATTCAGGGGTAAACATTTTCTTGATCTCTTCCATGCCATCCAGTTCGTTCTGTTGCTCAGTAAAGCCCATAGAACGACGAGACATCAATTGTGCACCCGCATTACTGGTCATCACCAATATGACGTTTCTGAAATCAGCCTTGCGACCGTTACTGTCAGTTAATGTGCCGTGGTCCATTATCTGCAATAGAATATTAAACACTTCAGGATGCGCTTTTTCAATTTCATCAAGCAACAACACACAATGTGGATGTTTATTTACGGCTTCTGTTAACAGGCCACCATCATCAAAACCCACATAACCTGGAGGTGCACCAATCAAACGTGAGACGGTGTGACGCTCCATATACTCTGACATATCAAAACGTAATAACTCAACACCCAATATATTGCTCAGCTGCTTACTCACTTCTGTCTTACCAACACCCGTTGGACCGGCAAACAGGAATGAACCAATCGGCTTTTCAGGATCGCCCAGACCAGAACGGGCCATACGTATCGCTGTAGCCAAGGTGCTGATTGCATCATCCTGACCAAACACAACCATTTTCAGATCGCGCTCAATATTTTTCAATGCATCAGTATCCGATGTTGAAACGGTTTTAGCTGGAATACGCGCAATCTTTGCCACAATGTTTTCGATATCGTGAACATTGATTGATGTTTTATTCGGTTTGCCACTACTCGCCTGTAACTGTCGACTAGCACCCGCTTCATCAATCACATCAATCGCTTTATCCGGCAGGAAACGGTCCATGATGTAGCGTTGTGACAACTCAACCGCTGCGCGTAAAGCATTATTACTGTATTTCACGTCATGATGTTCTTCAAAACGTGTTTTGAGACCTTTCAAGATATCAACGGTTTCGTCGATATTAGGCTCTTCAATATCTATCTTCTGAAAACGACGCGCTAGTGCATGATCTTTTTCAAACACACTTCTAAATTCAGCGTAAGTGGTTGATCCAATACACTTCAAGTCTCCATTAGCTAACATCGGCTTAATCAGGTTAGACGCATCCATAACGCCACCAGAGGCTGAACCTGCACCGATGATGGTATGAATTTCATCAATAAATAAAACCGCACCAGGTTGTTGTTTTAGCTGTTTCAAAACACCTTTTAGGCGTTTTTCGAAATCACCACGGTATTTTGTGCCCGCCACCAGTGAACCAAGGTCCAGCGAGAAAATAGTGCTATCAGATAATACATCCGGGACTTCTTTATCAACGATGCGTTTAGCCAGGCCCTCAGCCATTGCCGTTTTACCTACACCTGCCTCACCGACCAATAAAGGATTATTCTTACGACGGCGGCACAGAATCTGCACTGTACGCTCCACCTCAGCATCACGACCGATTAGCGGGTCAATCAGACCCTGCATGGCACGCTGATTTAAATTGACTGTGTAATTTTCAAGTGGCTGTGATTCTGCATCTTGTGTAGATGTCTGCTCAGAATGATCTTCGAGCTTTTCAGTTTCATTTGATACTTTGGTAATGCCATGTGAAATGTAATTAACCACATCGAGACGGTTAACATTTTGCTGATTTAGTAGATAAACGGCTTGAGATTCTTGCTCACCAAACATTGCAACCAGCACATTAGCGCCGACCACTTCTTTTTTACCGGATGACTGCACATGAAAAACCGCACGTTGCAGTACGCGTTGAAACCCCAGCGTTGGCTGTACTTCTCCACCAACGATATCACCAAATATAGGGGTGTTATTTTCAAGGTATTCTTTTAGCTCGATACCGAGCAAGCCAAGATCGGTGCCACAGGCCTGTAATACCACGTTGGCACTGCTGTTTTCCAGTAACGCGAGCAACAGATGCTCTACTGTAATATATTCGTGCCTTTTCTCTCGTGCATCATTAAAAGCATTGTTTAATGAAGATTCAAGTTCTTTACTCAACATGGCGCTACCTTATAAGTTTACCTAAACAAAAAAACCACTAACTGGTATCAGGCTTCTTCCATGGTACACATTAATGGGTGTTGGTTCATTCGTGAAAATTCATTCACCTGGTCCACTTTAGTCTCAGCAATCTCGTGACTAAATATCCCACAGATACCTTTACCCTTCGTGTGCACTGACATCATTACACGTGTTGCTTTTGCGTTATCCATCGCAAAAAACATCGTCAACACCTGTACTACAAATTCCATCGGCGTGAAATCATCGTTATTCACAACAACCTTGTATTGCTTGGGCGGCTTCAGCTTCGGCTTTTCTTCCTCGACCGCCAGTCCACTGTCATAATCATGATCCCACTCATCATCATCTGCGCTGCAAATAACATGATGGGAAAAATCAAAGCCTACCAGCTGATCATAACTACTATGATTACTCATGCCTCACCTTCAGTGTAGGACAAACTTATATGTTTTACTAAATCACGTATCATTTTTATCAATATATATTTTACTTAGATTATATTTACAAAGTTTGAAAAACCCGCTACCCAAAACAGCTGCCATTGAGAAGATACCAGTTAATATCTGACCCATTTTTGACGCCGCTGTTCCACGCACAGTAATAATTTTACATTAGAAACGCCTAATGCTACAACTTTCAGGGAAATTACTAAGAAAATCATCCACCAGACATAGCTATAGAAATACGAATGCAACTGATAAGTGGGCGTTAGCAAGGGCTTAGAAGACAGGACTCAGCCATTTTGAGCGCATCAAACTATTTAACGGTATGCAGATGAATCTGATTGCGCCCCTTCTGCTTTGCAATGTAGCAGCTGGTATCTGCCTGCTCTATCAAACTTTGAATTGAATTAGCAGATTGCGTGATAGCAACAATACCGATACTGACGCCAAGTTTGTAGCTACGCTGCTCCCATTCAAAGATGAAATTATCTATATCTTGACGCATTTTCTCACCCACGGCCTGTGCACTCTTCATATCACCATACTGCTCAAGTACATCACCTTGCGCATTTTCAATGACGACAAAAGCAACATCAGGGTCGGCGATGAGTGAAATATTATAGAGTTGAATATCCGCGATGCTATTATTAGCAACCGGCTCGGCGAGTAACAAAGAATATGTTGAGGTTAGATTATCGAGCTTTTTTGCTAAGCCTTTTTCATCTTCAGCATAATTCACCCACTCGTAGAGACTGATTAGCGCAATAAAAACGAATACGATAAGCGGCACGATGATGCGTAAGAAGTGCCAATATAAGCTTTTCTTTGCATTCATAATGCTTGCTCGCTAAAAGTAGTAGTACCCTAGTTTAAAGAATCGATAGCTTTGGTTTGTATCTGTGGCCACAACATATCGAAAAACTGAATATTTTTATTCCATATCCTGCTTCCACATTTTATCCGTGGCCCGGTTTAACAGAACATACAGGCGATCGTCTATAATTTCATAGGCAAGCGAATCAATATTTAATTTTTTCCCATCCTCATGCCGTATGCACAGTAACCACCATACATAGCTACATACTGCTCGGGCATAGTTTTAAATTTGTCTTTATTTTTTTGTGAAGAGAAATAATATTCGGCGTTCGCATGCACAGAATTGATGGAGGGGTCACCTTTGACTGGTTTATTATTAAAATAAGAAACAGGGTCATAGCCCTGTAGTGCCAGCTGGTCTACAGCATTAATGTCATCAACCGCCAACGTTATTGCTGGATAAAGAAATAAAAGTAATAGCTACGCCAGATGTCTAACATTAAATTTATAAATCATCATAACCCCTTAGAGTCAGTCTATTTTATAGTAGATAAATTGCAGATAAATTAGATACTTGTGAATTCGCACGTTATAAACGTTGAGCCGTGCATTAATAGCCATTAATTAATGATAATGATATAGATTTAGGTTGCAATCTAAGATTGTCGATATAGGCGCGAGCCAATAAGCACATTAAATAGAGAATTCAAGCATGCTGTTGAGCAATTCTTGCTTTAGCTTTTTATCTGCTTCTTTGCTCATACGAGCATCCAATTGAGATGGGTTGCTGGCCGACACTTTAAGCGGCCATGATTTGTAACCGATAACTGTAGCGCCATCCTGCGCAATCAATTCAATTTTTAACGTAGCTCGCAACCAGTGCCAGTCTCCCTGATCGATTGGCACCTGAGATTCCAGGCTGGCTGATAATGCGTAACCCGTACTGCCAACATTAAATCCAGCTTTTGATACAGCTCCCTGCAACATATTTTTGAGCCCGCCGATGTCATCACGTTTAACTGTCGTCTGTAACGGCAGACTTCTTAAAGCACGCTGCAACTGTTCATTTAGATCGGCCAAATTCCAGCGTGAAGATGCACCTTTACCCTTCACATCAATTATCTTTAGTGTTTTCTGTAGCGTTTGCCTGTCTGACTGCAGTAAATTTGCTTTATGAAGGTCAGATATCTTCAACAAAGCATCACTGCGCTTATTGTGCTGGTCCAGCGCATGCTGTGTCTCTTCATCTAGCCGTCTCATCTCACCACGAATATTATTGCCCGCCTGGGTACGATCCAAAACCGCCAAGGCATGGTAGGTAAGATCAGCGCTGCTCTGCCACTGCTCTGCAATACGAGCACCTTGCACCATCTTGTCTGTTTTCAAATTGACGGTACTGGCTATTCTTGCATTTGATTCGACGGTTTCTACGCCGTCTTTTTTATGCGTTTGAGTATCTTGTGACGTGGTCGAAACTTCCCTAATCTGCACCTCAAATATTTTTGCTAGATTTGACAGCGCACGTGCTTTTGCCTGTTCAGCTTTTGAAGCAGAGCCCGTCGCAGACATATATTTAAAGTTAGGGTACATATCAGGTTCACTACGCACCCACTCTGGCGCATCACCGGTACTCATGACCGCCGTTGATTGCATACAGGCAGTGACCAATAATGTGCACATTATAATTTTAAATTTAAAAAGTGATTTCATACTGCTTTGATTCCTTGCCTTGCGTAAAACGAGCTTGTTCACTCGCTGCTTCGACTATAGTGATTTTACGGTTCTACTTAGCCTGTGCCAGTGGAATATTTTTCGGTACTGGTGTGTTCCAGTGTTTAACAACAAAGCTTGATTGCTTAGGTTTGATGACAACTGTCTCATTTATTTCATCAACAACACGTCCCGCAACATTAACCATTTGAACCTTTATCTGATGCTCACCAACAGGTAACAAAATTCTCTGCAAACGAATTTCCTGAGGTAACGTTGTCCAGCTTCTGGTGTCCGCACGTTCGGTAACGATATTGGTTACCGTCATCAACAGACCGGCAAGTGAACCTTGGTCGGATGCTGTTTGCTGCGTGTTGTACTTAACAACTGCACGTGCCGTTGCCCTCACCATAATGCCAGGCATATCCTGCGCCAGAGAATAACGCGCTAAATCATCAATATCCTCCACTTTATCCATTGCATACTGTTTATTATTCACACTAACGCGTGGCAAAAATAATGACTGCTTGGGGTGATCATAAACCGGGAAAGCAACACGCAGGTTTGATTCCACTTCTGATGAAAAAATATGTATCGCCTTTTCACCACGAATTGGTGCCAAGCCATTATTCAACAATACAATCAGCTCGCCGTATTTATTGCTTGCCTTTGCCGGTTTGTAATCATTAAATTTAAATTCTTTTTTGTAGGTTTTGTACTCGCTCCATAAACCGTTCCATGCCAGCAAACGCAACAGGTCTTTCTTGATCGCATCGGGTGCAATCGGGTATTGTTTACCGCCTTTTTCTTTATAGATGATATAGGCTTTACGATACGAGATAAGCGCGGAATCTATCTCCCCCATATTTTCATATATCATGCCTTCAAGATATCTTAGGAAGGCATCTTCTTCTGGTTCATCTCCCCACTCCATCATCTTGACATTCGCCTGCAGCATCTCAACACGGCCACCATCGATTTGACCTAACTCGATGTAGTTTAATGCCATGTATGCGTGCAGCAGCAACTGCTCGTAGTGGTCACCTTCATAACCACGCAAGGTTTCATTAATAGCAACTGAGGCCAGATTTTCTGTGATACTGAAGCCGTGAAGATTTTC
Source organism: Gammaproteobacteria bacterium (assembly GCA_030595325.1). GTDB lineage: Bacteria > Pseudomonadota > Gammaproteobacteria > SZUA-229 > SZUA-229. The sequence goes on from JAUVDN010000013.1 coordinate 28,145, forward strand.
AATCTCCTGTTTTGCCACTTCGAGAATTTGATTACTGCCGATGTAATCGTCATTCATACGTCGCAACATACCCTTATCAAGCGAGGCAACGACCTCTTCCTGATCAGAATCTTTTAATTCTGCCACCGCCAATGATGCTTTTGGATCGCCATGCAATAGACCTTCTCGCATGGTGACTGCGTGACTGCCGTAACTGGCACAGGACTGAAGTGAAATACTGATGCATAAAACTGCAACCAGTTTTATGGTATTCAAATTTATAGCGCAACTTCCAGATAGAAAATCAGGGGAAAACTTTTTCTGTGTATTCAACATAAGCACCCATCACGAATAACAGTTATCGGTTTAATTAGCATAGTAAATCCTTTTACTCAGCTTATTTTTATATATATTTTAAAACCATGATTATTTGTAACCGTGATTATTTGCAATCATGATCCTTTTATAGCCGTGAAGAACTATAAACGGAAGCCACCTTTCTCAACTGTTTTCTTGATTTTCTTTTGTCCTACCCAGACTTTTCGGTTGGTACCCAGCTCGATCAAGGTTAGATCGATCTGGTAGAAACGTGCCTGCTCGCCACTGACTGCATCAACGATGGTATTGATAGAACCCTGCAACATAAAATCAGCACCAATCTCATTACCCATAGATTTACGGCTAGCTTCTGTTGCATTTAAATCTTGATCTTTTACTTCACTGCGAATTTCTTCACGGTCTTTTGCTGAAGCAACAAATTCTACTTCGCCAGAATTAATCAGTTCACGTTCCATATCGGCAATAAATGTTCTTGTGTTGATATGCTCGTGACTAAGATTTCTCACCGTACCTACGATGACTGTTGGCGCTTTGCCTTTTGCACGATTAAATTTGCTTAACCAGCCGCGAGAAAGAACGTCTTGAATCATCTCTTCTGCAACCAGGCGTGAATCAGTATCATTCCACTTACCGCTTAGATCAGTAACTGAATCAGAATCAACACGGGTAACAGTCGGGTTACAAGCCGTTAATAAGAATAACGAACTAAACAGTGAAACTAATAGGGTTGATTTTAGGGCTTGTAACTTCATCTTTATGCTCCTTTTTAAGCGTGTCTTTAATTATTTGTTATATTTAAACCAGTTTTGAATAAAACTATTTAATTGAGGGATTTATAACACTAAGTCCGCAAAGTGACTAGTTAATCTTTAATATTAATTACAATTTATACGTTATTCTACCTAATCACCCATCCACTGTTAAGCATCACTGACGATACTTTAATGATAAGAATCGCTAGCAGTTGCACTCACACTACGCAACAGGTATGGTCGCGACATGAAAAATATTGATACTTTGCTGCATGCTCGCTGGATTGTTCCTGTTGATAATAAAAATCGATATCTGGAAAATCATTGCATTGCTATCAATGAAGGCAAAATTCTCGAAATTTTAAGCACAAAATCAGCATTAGAAAAATACCACGCTGATGTTAATAGGCACTACGAAAATCATGTTTTAATGCCTGGCCTGATTAACAGCCACACACATGCTGCGATGAATTTATTTCGTGGCCTGGCGGATGACTTAAGCCTGATGGACTGGCTGGAAAACCACATCTGGCCTGCAGAAGCCAAGCACGTCAACGAAGCATTTGTTCATACCGGCACTGAACTTGCCATCGCAGAGATGATAAGAAGTGGTACTACCTGCTTTAATGATATGTATTTTTTTCCCGATGTTACCGCTCGTATTGCTGCTGATATCGGCATGCGCGCTTCGGTTGGGCTGATACTGATTGACTTTCCAACCGTGTGGGCGAATAACAGTGAAGAATACATCGATAAAGGCTTAGCTGTATTTGACCACTATAAAGGTCATGAACTCATCAAAACAGCTTTCGCACCGCATGCTCCCTACACCGTATCAGACGATCCGCTAAAACACATAGCAACCTTAGCCAACGAGCTTGAGTTAGGTGTTCACATGCACATTCATGAAACTGCGTTTGAAGTCAGTGAAGCTGAAAAAAATAATGGTGCCAGACCACTGGCACGTTTAAACGATATAGGACTGCTTACGCCCTCTCTGCAAGCAGTGCACATGACCCAGCTAATGGATGAAGAAATAAGCTTGCTTGCCGATAACGGCTGTCATGTCATCCATTGCCCCGAATCAAACATGAAACTGGCTAGCGGTATCTGTCCGGTAAATAAACTGCTTGAAGCCGGTGTAAACGTGGCCTTAGGTACAGACAGCAGCTCAAGCAATAACGATCTCGATATGTTCGGTGAAATGCGTTCAGCTGCAATGTTAGCTAAAATCAGCACCATGGATGCTACCGCAGTATCAGCAGAACAGATACTGAAGATGGCGACTATTAACGGCGCACGCGCACTCGGCTTAGAAAGCATAACCGGATCACTGGAGGCAGGAAAATCAGCTGATATTGTAGCGGTAAATTTCGATACAATAGAGACCATACCGGTTTATGATCCGATATCTCATCTGGTGTACTGTAGCTCAAGAGATCACGTTACTGATGTATGGATTGCGGGTGAACAGCGCTTAACCGATAGAGTTTTAAACACCATTGATGAGGCTCGCCTAAAACAGGAATGTATAAAAATTAGCAAATCTATCAAACAATTTCATTAAGTTACAATATATATTTAAAGTAAATCATCACTAAAACAAAGACACGTAAGCATGACCAAATCAGAAAACATTGATCCAGCAGAAATAAAAAAATTCGAAGATCTCGCCTCACGTTGGTGGGATGAATTGGGCGAGTTCAAACCACTGCACGAGATGAACCCGTTAAGACTCAACTTTATCAATACCGGTTCACCTTTAGATAAAAAACTGGTTGCCGACATTGGTTGTGGCGGTGGCATCCTCAGCGAAAGCATGGCGAAATGTGGCGCCACAGTTACCGGTTTGGATATGGGCAAAGCCCCGTTATCCGTGGCACGCTTACACGCCATGGAAAGTGAACTGGAAATAGACTATCAGCAGATTACTACCGAAGCGTTTGCCGATGAAAATGCTGAGAAATACGATGTTGTCACCTGTATGGAGATGCTGGAACACGTACCAGACCCCTCATCAGTCATCAATGCCTGCTGTCAACTGGCAAAACCCGGCGGTTCGGTTTACTTCTCCACCATCAACCGAAACCCGAAGTCTTACCTATTCGCCATCGTTGGCGCTGAGTATGTAATGAAAATGCTGCCCCGTGGCACCCATGACTATGCACGTTTCATCAAACCTTCCGAACTGGACAGCTGGGCAAGAGCTGCCGGGCTGGAACTGAAAGATCTGAAGGGTATCACCTATAACGCATTCACCGGCTTATTTAGCCAGTCGCAAGATGTTGAGGTGAATTACATGGTGCAATACACCCGCCCTCTATAATATTTCGGCACCAGGCTAAAGAATCTATCTGCTGTGACAACTGAAAATAAAAACCATAAAGTTAACCCTAAAATCAGTACTGTCCTGTTTGATCTTGACGGCACCTTAATTGATACAGCACCGGACATGGCTTTAGCGTTAGATCTACTCTGTGACGAGGAACAGCAGAGCCGTCTACCCTACTCTAAGGTTCGCCCCATCGTTTCCAACGGCAGTGTCGCATTAGTCACACTGGCTTTTGGTGAAGAGCTGGAAGAACAAACTCTGGAGCGACTAAAAAAACGCTATCTTGAAATCTATCAGGATAATCTTTCGGTGCATTCAAAACTGTTTGACGAGATGGATCAGCTTTTGCGTCAGCTCGAACTAAATAATATTAAATGGGGCGTGGTTACCAACAAACCCGGCTGGTTAACAGAGCCATTAATGGAATCACTTGGTTTAACCAGGCGTGCAGCCTGCATCGTCAGCTCTGATTCCACCGTAAACCGAAAACCCCATCCGGAACCCATGTATTACGCCTGCGAACTGACTAATGCAAAACCACATGAATGCATTTATATTGGTGATGCCCGCCGCGACATCGAAGCCGGGAAAAATGCCGGCATGAGAACAATCATTGCCGAATACGGCTATATAGAAGACAGCGAAGACACCAGTGACTGGCAGGCTGACCACCATATACAAAGCCCTTCACAGATCTTTGCATTAATCTAAAGGACCTCACACAAACCGTTTAAAGATCAATAAAAACAACTATGAAAAATTTGAATACCATTGGCTTTTTTATTCTTACGCTATTCACGCCGAGCCTGCTGTTAGCAGCTACAGACGCAGCTCACCAACCAATCGACTTAACCGACAGTGCGATAGGATTTACTGCGATAGCCATATTTGTCTTTGCCTATCTGCTGGTCATGGGCGAAGAATATATTCATCTACGAAAGTCAAAACCCGTTATTATTGCTGCCGGTCTAATCTGGGGAATGATCGGTTTTTACTACATGCAGCACGGCATGCCTGAACTGGCGGAACACGCGGTTCGCGAAAACTTTTTAGAATACACCGAATTAATGCTTTTTCTGTTAGTGGCAATGACCTACGTTAATGCTATGGAAGAAAGGCTTGTATTCGACAGTCTGCGCTCATGGTTAATAAACAAAGGGTTCAGTTTTCGCCAATTATTCTGGTTAACAGGCATCCTGGCATTTTTTATCTCGCCGGTAGCCGACAACCTGACTACTGCATTGCTGATGTGTGCTGTGGTACTTGCTGTTGGCGGTGATAACACAAAATTTATTTCCCTCGCCTGTATCAATATCGTGGTTGCGGCTAATGCCGGCGGTGCCTTCTCGCCGTTCGGTGATATTACAACTTTAATGGTATGGCAAAAAGGTATCGTTGATTTCTGGACATTTTTTGCCTTATTTGTGCCATCAGTTGTTAACTTTGTAATCCCTGCTGCCATCATGCATTTTGCTATTCCTAATGAAAACCCACATGCAAAAGATGAAACCGTAGTAATGAAACGTGGTGCAAAACGAATCATTATCTTATTCCTACTAACGATTGCCTCCGCCGTATGTTTCCATAATTTCCTCGGCTTACCTCCTGTCATCGGCATGATGACAGGTCTTGGTTACCTGAAGTTTATGGGTTTTTACCTGAAGAAATCACATTTCAAATTCCATCCTGAAGACATTAAAGAAGGACAGAACAAAGGTAATGTGGGTAGTGTCGTGCCCTATGATATTTTTTCCCGTGTTGCACGCGCCGAGTGGGACACACTGTTTTTCTTCTATGGCGTAGTTCTCTGTGTTGGCGGTCTTGGTTTTATCGGTTACCTTTCCGTGATATCCGAGGTAATGTACACAGACTGGGGGGCAACTAACGCAAACATTGCAGTAGGCGCTCTCTCAGCCATTGTCGATAATATTCCGGTAATGTTTGCTGTACTGACAATGAACCCAGACATGTCCATGGGACAATGGTTACTGGTAACCCTGACAGCAGGTGTTGGCGGCTCAATGTTATCAATCGGGTCTGCAGCCGGGGTCGCCTTAATGGGTCAGGCTCGTGGCATGTACACTTTTTTTGGTCACCTAAAATGGACACCAGTTATTGCGGTGGGATATGGCGCTAGCATTGCTACACACATGTGGATCAATGCGAATTATTTTTAATTTACTACCGGCTCTTTATTTACTAACTTAAGGTAACGTTGGTAATCTTTCATTGTATCGACATCCCAACAAGGGGCAAGCTCAGTAAATGAAACATTGTTTTCTTTAAGACGATCTTT
>JAUVDN010000030.1 GCA_030595325.1 Gammaproteobacteria bacterium
ATCATAATTGTTTACCTTGGTTGTAAATGATAAATGAGTTTATCGTTTTTATAAGTTAGGGAGTTTCTGGTGTCAGATTCACTCGTTTTTTATAGCCATCAAGTGCAGAGGACGCTTTTGAAGCCTGCATATCTTCGTGTACATGATAGTGATCATCTTTATTTAGTGGAAAATCATCAGGAAATACAGAGTGCTGATGATTGTGTAATTGCATCAGAAACAGGAAACCGCCTGCCAGCATAAGCATTACATTCGATGCTCGTTTGAAGTGACTGAAAGACTTACTTTTGCGCCATCCTGTAAGCAAGAACAGCATAATGGATAATGCGATCACCTGACCAACTTCAACGCCTACGTTGAAAGCAATGATTTTTAATACGATTCCATCATCGCCAAGTGGTAGCTGTTGTAGTCTTGTCGAGAGCCCAAACCCATGAATTAAACCAAAGCTGAACACCATCCAGGTCAGGTTTGGTGCGTTGTATTTAAGGTATCGTTTGAAGCCATCAAGATTCTCAAAACCCTTATAGCATACGGTCAGCGCGATGACTGCATCAACCAGATAGTAGTTGGCTTGTATGGAGTAGAGCGTAGCAAAAATTAAAGTGATGGAATGGCCAATAGTAAATGCGGTGATGAACCTGACAATGTCGTTAAAACGGCTCAAAAAAAAGATAACGCCAAAAAGAAACAGGAGGTGGTCGTAACCAGTCAGCATGTGTGAAGCACCAAGCTCGACAAATTCCATGAGTCCTGCATCAAGAATACTTTGCTTGTCACTTTCAGACATACCATGCGCGATGGCATTAGAAGTGAGAAAGAGTGTGATAAGTCCTATTAGATATTTCTTCATAATTCTGTGCTGGTTATAGGTATTTTGAGATTTCTTTAATCTCTTTCATCTTTTGTTTTAATTCAGTGGGCGAATCATCATCACCACCAGTGAGGCAGCCCTCAATATGGTCTTGCACAAACAATCCTTTGGCGTTGCCGATTGCTTTGTAGACTGCCTGAAATTGAGGCGCAATCTCCAGACACGGCTTCCCCTCTTCCATCATATTGATTATCTTTCGCAGATGACCATCAGCACGCTTTAGGCGTTTGATGATGTCGTGATGTGATTGATGTGTGTGACTCATATCCAGGTGGCAAGCTTATTGATAGGCTCGCAGTATCCTCCCAGGGGGGATTGGTTGTCAATATCAATATTATTTCGTATGGACTATCTATAGTGATTAACAATTATCGGTTAAGCATCTATATGCGAATGTCTGCTATTGTCGTACTCAGAAATTAAGCTAAAAATCTTATAGGTCAGTTATGTGGTGAACTAGTCTGTTGAGGCAGAGACTTTGAGCGAATTATATTAACAGTAAAATTCAGATAAAAAGCGGAAGTTCAATAACCTGTGGTATTACAGCATTAACTTCAAATAATGCTCGTGATGATAAAACACTCAAGCAAGAAGTCAGGCTATAAACCACACAGGACAGCAAACTATGATTATTCGACTTATTGGCCTTTTTTGGCTGGCAATGATTTTGTCGGGCTGCGCCGAGCCGCCTTACAACAATCTGGACAATGAACAGTTAACCATTAAACTCAAACAAAACATTCCCCTATATGACATACGCCGCTCGGACGAATGGTCTCAAACCGGTGTTGTTGAAAACAGCCAGTTGCTCACTTTTGTAGATGGCAGCGGTCGTTTAAAACCCGATTTTTTCAAACACTTTACTGCAACTGTGGGCAAGCATGATCCGGTGATTCTCATTTGCCGCACCGGTAATCGAACCGACACACTAGCGCGTCACCTGGTTGAACAAATGGGTTACACACAGGTCTATAATGTACGTCATGGTATTAGCCGCTGGATTGGTGAAAACCGGCCCGTTACACGTCTATAATTCACACATGTACAAAGACAATAGTAAATGAGTAAAACCGTATGAACAATTCACCCGCTATCACTACAAACAATAGCCCAGCACATAAACCGCGACCGCTGATTGACCTGCTGGTCAGTATTATCATTCCCTCTGTAATCCTGATGAAGTTCAGTGGTGAAGGTGATCTTGGTGCCAGTGGTGCACTGATCACTGCGCTGGCTTTCCCGATAAGCTGGGGGCTTTTTGAGCTGGTAAAATACCGCAAGTTTAATTTTATCGCATTGTTAGGTTTGATTAGCGTATTACTCACCGGCGGCATTGGTCTATTGCAGCTTGATACCCAGTGGCTGGCGATTAAAGAAGCCGCCATTCCTGGCATACTTGGCATCGCCGTACTGATCTCGACCAGAACACCTTACCCGCTGATAAAAACCCTGCTCTATAATCCTAAAATTTTAAACGTCGATAAAATTAGTCATAAACTTGAACAGCTGGGACAAACCGAGATGTTTGAATCACGGTTAATGAAGGCCACCTATCTGTTGGGCGGCACCTTTTTCTTTTCATCCTTGATGAATTATGTGCTTGCCGTCTGGATCGTCACCAGCCCGGCAGGCAGTGCAGAATTTAACGAACAGCTTGGCCAGATGACTCTGCTCAGCTACCCGATGATTGCCATTCCGTCCATGCTAATGATGATGGCTATTTTTTATTATCTGTGGCGCACCATCAACGGCATCACCGGACTGGCACTGGAAGACATTATCCGCGTAGAAGAAAAGACTTGAAAAACATTATTTAAGCAGCATATTCTTGTCCCTCCATTTATAAACAAACTACCTCGATTTTACTTTAAAAGCCGATAGCTCAAACCTTTCAGAATTCACTCATGTTCGCTACCTATAATGTTAACGGCTACCACTACCGCATGTACAGTTAAACGATGAACCACAAAAAAATGCCACAATGGCAACAGCAACTTAATAAGTTAGTCAATACATCCCTGTTCGAGCGTACAATTATTGGTCTGATATTGTTCAATGCACTGATCCTTGGACTGGAAACCGATACCACATTCGTAGAGAACTACGGCCAATGGTTTGAACTCGGCCACCACTTAATTCTGGCGGCATTCATCATAGAAGCGCTACTAAAAATCACTGCTGTAGCACCGCGTCTCAAATTATATTTTGGTGATAGCTGGAACCTGTTTGATTTCAGCGTAATCGTGTTGTCACTACTACCCGCCACCGGTGAACTGGCGATGGTCGCTCGCCTCGCCCGCTTGCTTCGGGTATTACGCCTTATTTCCGCGCTACCCGAGTTACGTCTAATCGTCGCCACACTGATGCGCAGCATTCCCAGCATGGGTAATATCATGCTACTGATGTCGATTATTTTCTACATCTATGCCATCGCCGGTTATCACCTGTTTCATCTCAGTGATCCGCAACACTGGGGTACATTGGGATTATCATTATTAACCCTGTTTCGAATTGTCACCCTGGAAGACTGGACCGATGTCATGTACACCGCGATGGAAGTCTTGCCTTATGCCTGGATATATTTTGTCAGCTTCGTTGTGATGGGAACCTTCGTTATTATTAACCTGTTTATCGCTATGGTTTTAAATAACCTGGAAGAAGCCAAAGCCGAACGACTGGCCGAACTTCGCCCGCCCTTGTCACAAGACGATTTACTCAAAGAGTTAGCAGACACCCAACAAGCCCTCATCCGACTGCGCAAGCACATCGAAAAAGCCACATGAATCACTTAACATGAGCACGCAAAGCAAAAAACGCTGGTATGGCTGGCTACTTTATATCGTCTTTTTTCTGGTTATTATGCAAGGCGCTAACTGGTGGAAAACCCGAGATGCACCCAGCGGTAATTTATCTGGCTTTAGCGGTCAATTAATGGACGGTACAACTTTCAGTATTGCAGAGTTCGCCGGCAAACCGGTTTTATTTCACTTTTGGGCAACCTGGTGCCCCATCTGCGACCTGCAGAAAAACAGTGTGCAATCTATTTCTGAAGACTACCCGGTAATCAGCATTGCTTCATGGTCCGAGGGTAAGGCAGAGGTAAAAGCTTATATACTGGAGAATCAGCTAAGCTTTCCGGTGATGCTCGATAATAGCGGTAAACTGGCGCAGGAGTTTGGTTTAAAGGGCGTGCCCGCAAGTTTTATTCTCGACCCAGATGGAGAAATTAGGTTTGTAGAAACTGGCTACAGTACCGAACTTGGCCTGCGTTTTCGTCTTTGGCTATCAACATTATAATTTTTTAGTTAACTATTCTTTGAAGGCGGTAAGATGAAGAACAACAAAAAAGCGTGGCAAATATTTGTTTATTATCTGGGCATTAGCAGTTTTATGTCATCCATCGCCTGTCTGGCGACTCTATATTTTATGATGGACGGCCTGAACGTAAAAAACACCATTTCAGCCAGTATTATGGCCTCTTCATTCTTTTTTGCTTCGGTCGGTGTAGTGCTTATAACAATCGGCAAGTGTAACATTCCCAGCTTTAAAGTTGATAATGCTGATACATGAATCACTTAGCGAAACGACTAAAATGTTCATGAGGTACACTCTCATTGTTGCTGTTAAGATTGAGATAGAAAAAAGTACGGGCAAGCAGTTAAAGCTTCGTGTTCTTTAAACAAATTCAGGGTCAGAGTAAAAACTCTGTATGTCTACTTTTAGACAGGATTTCTATGTCAGAAAAAATCGCTTAAGGTCGTCTTAGTGTTGTTTGCAAGCATACAATGCTAAATTGTTGAGTGTCCGTGTTGACCGAAAATGCTCGGTCAGGGCTATTTTTTGAATGTCCCCTTTGTACGGTTTCCCCCGCTTTTAGTGACTACCCTCCAAGGTCTGTTATGTGGTGAACTGGTATGTAGAGTTAGAAAATTTGAATGTCTTCTAAATATAGAGATAAATTAATCAACTGCTTTCTTTAGATCTTTCATTCAGTAAATATTTTCGCAGCCTTCTTTCACTTCGCATAACATATAATATGTACACTTTATCTTTCTCAACACGATAAAAAATACGACAAGGATCAACGATAATTTCTTTATATCTCGATTTCTTTAATTCTGGTGGTTTACGTCCTGATTCAGGAAATTCTTCAAGACGTTCTGTTTTTGAAAATGCTGTCTGGACTAAATGACTAGCAGCACTTGGTTTATCAAGTGCTATATATTCCGAAATGTCGTTAAGATCTAATAAAGCTGGCTCCGTCCATATTATTTGAGCCATTTACTAATTCATAGCGGACGTTAATGAGTTGGCTCACGGGGATTTGTGAAGCGCAGCGTAAAAAATTTTCGATATAGCACTTTGTATGGTTTGATGTGCGTATATATCGTTAAATTTAATAGGTGTAAAATCAAAGTGGCGAGCTAAAGCCAAGCCATTTATATGCTGTGTTGACGTCGTCGAATAGTTTCACATTAATATTAGATACTGCTGATAGCTCTTTATGTAAATTAGCTAATTGTAAAGGATATGGTTGTATTGCAACTACTGCCATTGTGAATTCACCGCGTGTCTTAGCAAAGCTTATATTTATGTGGGCCACACGGTGGATGTCTTCTTCTATAATATTGCTCGAATCTGCTTCAAGAGCATTAAATAATTGACAGAAGCCAGGTTTAATATTTACACCAAAGCTTTTTACCATCCACATTGAGCTACTGCTGAGTTCTTCCGCAGTCAAAATACCACTACATTGCGTTACAACTAGCATGCCATCATGAAATATCTCTCTTTCAATCATTGTTGACGTCTTTTTATAAGTAAAGTTATGAGGTTAGTGTGCCTATTTATAATATACAATATATTTATTGATGAATGAAAGCTTGATATGCTTTTGTTTTCTTTCTTGCCATTGTGACACCTCACTTGATAGTTTATTTAACTACAGTAGCGTGCCTACATTTCGTGGGCAGTTCGGTGAGCTCCGCGCCAGCATCAGAGCCAACCGGAGTATCTTGTTATGTATTGTTTGTTTGCCCAGACAATGGCTTCGCTTTCATTTTTAAAAAAGCGCATATCTTTACAAAAAATATCACCTAAGTTTCTATAAAGTTCGTACATGCCTTCAAGGGTCAAAGCCTCTTGACCGACAACTAATACTAATGCCTTATAGCTAAAAAAAATGATCGGTTTTTGATGCTACACGTCCAATTTTTAACAATCCCTTTATAGTTATTTTCAATCCAGTAGCATTGCTTACATTAAATATTTCATTATAAGTAACGTAATCAGGAGACGACCAAGACAGCTTGAGTCTCTTGATTATGACATCTACAAGTAAAATTTAATCATTTTAAAATCTTTAACTCAACACGCCTATTATTTGTACGTCCTACAACACTATCATTAGTGTCAATTGGTACGTTTTCACCATGACCTATGGATCGGATTCTCTCAGCACTAACTCCTTTGCTTACAAGGTATTCCTTAACACTAGCCGCGCGTTCATTTGAGAGTTTTTGATTGTAAGTAGCAGAACCTCGATTATCTGTATGCGCCTGAACTTCAATTTTTATTTCCTTATTATCGATTAATGCATTTGCGATTTCATCTAAAGTAGGTGCAGAAACCCCTGTTAATTTTGCTGAATTTGTTTCAAAATTTACATCTTTTAACGCCACGTCAAAAATTGAACAACCAACCAGATTAACTAGAGTCCCCTTTGTTGTATTCGCGCACTGATCAACATCATCAAGCACGCCATCATTATCTACATCAGAAGCCGTTTCTATACTATTAATCGCTACAACTTGAGGTGCTACAACTTGAGGTGCTACAACCGGTTTTTGTGAAGCGGGGCGTGATGATTTACTCGAACTTATTCCAAATCGCTTTACTAAGGACACATAAAGAAAACTAGCATCTCGATCATATGAGTCAGCGGCTAATCGCATTGCAAATCCATTTTCCCAGCCATATTCAATACCTGCACCAAAGTGTAGCTGTGCATCATTTACCTGATCAAAGGGAATATTTGCATCATTTTTAATTAATGATATTCCGGCATGCAGAAATGCCTGCCACCCGTGCCGATAAGTATATACCTCATCATCAAGGTCGTGCCAAGCATACCAAAGCACGCTGACACCCGGAAGTTCATAATCAATCTTTGCGTCAGGGTTAAGTAGCGGATTACCCTGGTTGCTCAATGTTGCTGTACCAAGGTTTGACTGTTGAATTTCAAAACTTAAACTCTCATTAAGATCATAACCAGCAAACAATTTATAGCCATTATCTGTTCCATCATCAATAATATAGCCTGTATTGTTAGTATCTGGAGACAAATCAGTAATACCTAAGCCTCCACCAATATACCAACTGCTTTTAAAATCCGTGTCTCCAGCCTGTGCATTAATAGCAAACAATGGCAACATGAATAATAATCTTCTAAGCGTAATACGGCGCAACATTACTATCCCCATTAACATTAAAGACATTAACCATAAATTATTTGCACCAATCCCTTTTAAGCCTGTTTCAATCACAGCATTCGGGTCATAAGGCGCGGAGTCCTTATCAATATAATCAGGCGTTCCGTCACCATCCGTATCGTTAAGCCCTTCAATCTTGTCAGCAACACCGTCACCATCAGAATCTAAATCCAACACATCCGGTGTACCATCACCATCACTGTCAGGTAACCCTGCGGCAACAACGGCATCATCAATGCCGTCACCATTGGTATCTGTGCCACCGGTTTGATCCACATCAAACTCATCAACGATACCATCACCATCGGTGTCAACACCGCCAAGCTGTGATTCAAGCGCATCACTGATGCCGTCATTATCTGAGTCAGTATCCAGATAATCGGGGGTACCATCACCATCGCTGTCGACATCCCCTTCTACTGCGTCGGGAATACCGTCGTTGTCTGAGTCAACATCAAGTGCATCCGGTGTACCGTCACCATCACTATCAGGCAATCCAGCGGCAGCAATGGCATCATCAATGCCATCACCATTGGTATCTGTGCCGCCAGTTTGATCCACATCATACTCATCAACGATACCATCACCATCGGTATCAATACCGCCAAGCTGTGACTCTATCGCATCACTGATGCCGTCATTGTCCAAGTCAGTATCCAGATAATCCGGTGTGCCATCACCATCGCTGTCGGCATTCCCTTCGATTGCATCCGGAATACCATCGTTGTCTGAATCAGTATCAAGATAATCTCGAATACCATCACCATCACTGTCAGGACAGTCACCAGGATAAGCTGGGCATTCATCACTATCCGCAATACCGTCACCATCACTGTCACCACCACCGATACCGCCGGCGGTATCAATATAATCCGGGATACCATCACCATCGGTATCGATATTTCCTTCTGTTATATCCAGAACACCATCATTATCTGAATCAGTATCCAGATAATCGGGCGTACCGTCATCATCACTATCAACACTTCCTTCTGTAGCATCCGGAATACCGTCATTATCTGAATCTAAATCCAACACATCCGATGTACCATCACCATCACTGTCAAGCAACCCAGCGGCAGCAATAGCATCATCAATGCCGTCACCATTGGTATCTGTGCCACCGGTTTGATCCACATCAAACTCATCAACGATACCATCACCATCGGTGTCAACACCGCCAAGCTGTGATTCAATCGCATCACTGATGCCGTCGTTATCCGAGTCAGTATCCAGATAATCGGGGGCACCATCACCATCGCTGTCGACATCACCTTCTATTGCATCTGGGATTCCGTCATTGTCTGAGTCCACATCCAAATAATCCGGCAATCCATCACTGTCTGTATCTAGTAACGTGTAATTGAGTGTTCCTGATTCAGAGACGGTTTCAACGGTATCGAGCAAACCATTAATACCTACAAACCCATCAACCATTCCGTCTGCATTAGTATCAAGGCTACCGTGACCTGCCTCTATAACATCATTTATTCCATCATTATCACTGTCTAAATCCAGATGATCCGGTATGCCATCACCATCGCTATCTCCAGCATTACTGGCATTGCTTATTTCAATCGTATCGGGAATTCCATCATTGTCACTGTCCAGGTCAACATCATCACTGACGCCGTCACCGTCACTGTCAGCAGTAATAATGACATCCGCTTCATCTAATAGACCACTGCCACTATCAATTTGATAGCGAAAAGTATCATTGAAAAAACCCGGGCCAGGAGTATATGTAATGGTGCCATCCGCATTAACCACAGCGACACCATTTGTCGGTTGATTAATTAGCGTGGTAGAAACAGTAAAATTATAAATGCTGTCAACGTCATTTCTTTGTACTTCTATGATTGTTGATCCAACGGCAGGAATCGCAAGAACATCTCTTATCGCAAAACTATTTGGAAAACCGATGAAATAACCGGCTGAGCCAAGATTACCCGAATTCGTTACCGTATTTAAAAAATACGCCCGGTCTGATGTTACTTCAACATTACCCGTCGCATTAGGTTGGTTGTAAACCACGTAATTCGCGATACCAGCAATTGGAATACCACCAGTCATTACAGTCCCATTGTAAGTAACTGTCGCCAGTGGTGAAGTTAAAATTGTTATCGTTGTCGCGCCAAGTTGATTGATGTTACCAACTACCACATCCTGCACTTCTTGTGAGTCGGTTACAGCCGCCACATGTGAAAGACTATTACCATTGGAATCATTTGAGCTAGTCGACTGATAAATATAAGCAGGTTCGCTGGTTCGAATGAACAACACATCACTAGTAGGGTATTCACTACCGCTGATAATGTAATATTCACCCGCATTAATGGTTGCAATCGGTGTCGTTGCACCTTTTAAAAATATATCGGTATTATCGACATCGGCGATAACTATAGGTGTTTCCAAAATATCTTTATTCGTTGTTGGGCCAGTACTCGCTGAAACCACATACTGCTTACCTATGTATTTAACCGGAACACTCTGGTCCACACCAATATCACGTCCCCCTCCAACTGTTCCCGCAAGCCATGAACCTGTATTTAGTGCGATCGGTTTATCTGCAATAACCAGGGTTCCATTTAAATCATTGGGTACCAAAGAATTAGAGAATTCATCCAGTTTTACTGCGAGGGTATAGGATTCATACTGATTGAGCACGATAGGCCCCGGCGCAGTAGCGCCACCCACAAAAGTAATACCCGGTGAAATATCGGAGAAAGAAACGATGGTGTTATCCATGGTTGCTATCACAGAAATAAAATGTGACTTGACCGTAGCGAGTTCGCTGGTGGTATTGAGATGCCCTGTCCTAAACCGTTTACCAAATGCAGTCTGTCCCTTAGCGGTTAATGACATTCCTTGACTATCACTTACATGCCGCAAATTAGCATAAAAACGTTTGGGGCCAGTAAGAATTAAACCATCAACAGTATTATTTGCGTTAAGACCCGACTCAGTAACAAGATTAAATGAACCTAAACCACTGGTGCCATAGGGAGCAGCACTTAAATTAACCAGCGCAGGCGCTGATCGAGAAACTTGTACCGTTTGAGAGATACCACCTACAACACCATTAAAACCATCAGCATTTTGGATGGTAACATCAAAGGGTATTGGCTCATCTGTCGACAACGACAAAAAATGCTGATTAACACTAGCAGGGGCACCTATATCCGCACGTACAAACAGCGCAGGAATAAGGTGAAAATCATCAAGTGTGCCCACTTCTGATGTCGCATGCGCCAGTTCTGCAATACATAAAACGCTGACTGTAATCCAGCATAATTTATGTATTTTTTTACTAATATTAATAAAACAAAACGCTTCTTTAATCCAAACCTTTAAGCTACTAATCATCCTAATTCCCCGTTTAATACACGTGATGTCACTATTATTTCATATCATATTTTTATATAACTCACACTGACTTTGCCCTGATAGAATGGCCGCGTAATGCAATAAGTAAGTTATTAATGACGAGTATATAGAAGATAAATTAGACTTAGTCAAGAATCTCTTAGTTATCGTTATTTATCTGTTAGGTTCTTTGCATGAAATCGTGGAGATAAGCGAAAATGACTGGATTGACTCATTTAAGATTGCCAGCCTGATCTATGATAGTAGCTTCCCACTGGCCTATGTATACCCTAAAGCGATGCCTGCGACGTGTGATTTTCTGCATCAGCGTATGAAAATTGTTAGGCATGCTACTGTTTTAAAAGTGCATGCCGTTATTACCGCCAGTCAATATAATCAGCCATCTGTATATAGGCCACAAAAAATCGCAAACCACGGACCACCATTAGGGACATCTTTACAGTAAGTTGTGATTCACCTGCTTTATGAAGCTCGCTATTACTAATGTAGCGGACCTCGTAGTCTGGCAGGCCGCCTCAGCCAAATGCTGTCCCCAGAAAATGTCGTGTTTCGGTGACTTTCTCTTTTTTACCGAAGGTTGCGCCAAGGCCGATAATGTAAGTCATTGTGTAACTAATATAAGCCTCAGCAGAAGATAGTCCAAGAACAATGGTGAACATAAGAACTGCTATAAGTATGAACGCTGTTCTACGTATCTGCTTACGTAGGTTGTCGATGTCGTTTTGTAATATTTTATGTTTTTCATGTGCGCAGAATAGAACACATTGCCCAAGGTGTCATGACCATAAGCGACAAGTGTTTGACAATCATTAAACGGATTGCAAATGTCGCTTATTGCCGAAAATGCTCTGTCAGGGGTATTTTTTGAATGTCCCCTTTGTACGAATTTACCCACTTTTAGCAAATCACACAAATGTCGCCTATGTGGTGGATTGGTCTATTGAGATGGAAAATTTGAGTGTCGTCTTTGTAAAAAAGCAATATTTTAAGTAGAAGACATTAAGGTTTTCCAGGTTTACTTCTCAAGGCAATCATAAACGGACTTTCACGACCACCCTGATTTTATAGATATTTCATATACCTTAATGGGGCACAAGATGCTTTATTAGGTATACCGTCCGCAGAACTGCTGCCCAGAACTGAAAAAAATTATTTAAAGGCTGATTTCCAATCTAACATAAAAAATCTCTGAGGGGCATATGCTCCACAGAGATTCTTTGTCAGCTTACGTGAAACTAGTTTAGTAAACGTCGTGCATGGTGTTGTAGACGTTGAATTTACCCGTTGGCGTAATAAGGCGCTTGTCTTTAATTACCTTTTTCAACTTACGGGTTTTGTCGTCCACAACCACGATGGCTGATTCCTGTTTCGCACCGCTCCATACCGAGAACCAGACCTCATCACCCGCTTTGTTGTACTCGGGCTGAACCACGCGCTTCGGACCTTCACCCAAATCCGCCCATTTGGCAATCGGCAGTTTTACAAAACCTTTATCAAGGTTCTTCAAATCAAATACTGCAATCGACTGGCTATTGGATTCATCTGGGTTGAGTGTTGTATCAACCCAGAGGTTGTTTGATTTAGGATGGGTTTTGATAAACAGTGAACCACCGCCAGCACCATCGAGAGTTCGTACGACCTTCCATGCATTTTTCTTATGTTTAACCGGGTCAGTCCCAATCAATGAAATCGTCTGGTCACCCAGATGACTGGTCGCCCATACAGGGCCAAATTTTGGATCGACAAAGTTAGCACCACGTCCTGGGTGAGGAATCTGGCCGACATCAACCAGTTTAACCAGCTTGTCCTCTTTTGAATCTACTACGGCAATCTTGTTAGATTTGTTTGCCGCTGACATGAAATAACGTCGTGTTGAATCCCAGCCACCATCATGCAGGTAACGCGCTGCATTGATAGATGTTATCTTCAGATCATCAAGGTTTTCATAATTCACCATGAGTATCTTGCCTGTTTCCTTGACGTTAATAATAAACTCCGGATGCTCATGCGATGCCACGATGGCTGCCACACGAGGTTCAGGATGATATTCCTGGGTATCTACCGTCATGCCACGCGTGCTGACAATTTTTTTCGGTTCAAGCGTATCACCATCCATGATGACAAATTGCGGTGGCCAGTAGGTACCGGCAATCGCATACTTGTCTTCATAACCTTTAAATTTGGAAGTCTCCACGGAACGTGCTTCCATGCCGACCTTGATGACAGCAACGCTGGCGGGGTGCTTCATCCACAAATCGATAAGATTAATTTTGGCATCACGGCCGATAACAAACAGGTAACGACCTGACTCTGACATGCGTGAGATATGTACTGCATATCCTGTATTAATCACTTCCACAATTTTCTTACTATCACCCTCAATGAGTGCAATCTTTCCATCATCACGCAGAGTGACAGAGAATAAATTCTCAAGATCGTAATTATTCATCTGTTTTTTAGGACGTTTGTTCAGCGGAACAATAACCTTCCATGCTGCCTTCATTTCCTTCAGGCCAAACTCTGGAGGCATCGGCGGCTCATGCTGAAGATAGCGTGCCATCAGATCAACATCTGCATCTGAAAGCGTGCCTGACGAGCCGAAATTTGGCATACCGCCTGGAGAACCGTAACTGATGAATGTTTTCAGGTACACCGTGCCCCGGGTTAGCGTAATATCAGGAGTGAGCGGTTTACCGGTGGCACCTTTACGTAAGACACCATGGCAACCAGCACAGCGCTCAAAAAATATCTGTTTGGCGCGGGCAAATTCTGATGGGCTTACTGGTGGTGCTTTTGGAGAAAGTGTTTCTTTGGCTTCACTCGGATCGATGGGAATGGGCGCCCCCTTGTAACGCATTTCTGCCTCAGGCGTGCCAGGATGTCCACTGCTCTTTTCCTTGGCCCAGGATGAACTGGTTGCCAGACACGATACAGCCAGTAATGAAACCAGCCCCATTTTAATTACGTTTAACCCAGCCATACTCACTTCTCCGCTTTAGTTATATGTAAAAAATACATTAATAATTGAATAAATACTAATATACTTATGTTTTTTATACTTTTTGCTTAGGAAGCGATAAGTCTTGCTTTATTCAGATATATTTTAATTGACTTAGATCATGAAAATATAAACTTTTACCTGACAGGTAAATTGATAATTATCAACTATTTAGTCGTTTTTACTAACCGGCATCTGTTTTTTCATGACCAGACGCCTCTCCCTGCGTTTTCGTCTTTCTGACAGTGGCGGGCATTTCCTTTCATTCCAGTAGGTCACCTGGCAATCCAGGCAATAATGGCATTCCTGGCTGATAATTTCTCCCGTTAAGCGAATTGCCCCTACTTCACATTCTGCCCGGCAGGTCTGACAGGGTCGGCCGCATTCCTTGCGCCTGCGTAGCCATTCAAAGATTTTAAATTTTGACGGAAAAGTCAGTGCTGCACCTAACGGACAGATATAACGGCAATAAAATTTACGGTTCAAGAGTGAAACGAGGATAAGTCCAGCTGCATAAATCACGTAACCCCATTCACGATGAAAATGTAACGAATACACTGTTTTAAAAGGTTCTATCTCAGCAAGTAATTCTGCCCGTGCCAATGATTGCAACGAGACCCCGAACAGCCCCAGCATAATGAGATACTTGATCGCCCATAAACGTTCATGCACGACAGCAGGAAATTCATAAGAGCGAATGCCTAGCCTCTCACCAATCTTGTAAACGATTTCCTGAATGGCACCGAATGGACACAACCAGCCACAGTAAACGCCCCTGCCCCATAATAATATTGTCATGGCGACAAATGACCAAAGGATAAACATCATGGGATCAATCATGAATGTTTCCCAGCTAAAA
Organism: Gammaproteobacteria bacterium; assembly: GCA_030595325.1. Classification (GTDB taxonomy): domain Bacteria; phylum Pseudomonadota; class Gammaproteobacteria; order SZUA-229; family SZUA-229. The sequence continues at coordinate 14,610 of JAUVDN010000030.1, forward strand.
CCGTGCATGACCGAACTGGTAAAAGTCAGTACATTGACGATAGAAAGTTGCGCCAGCGAGTACCAGCCAATAAAAATAACCGTATAAACCAGGTAGCCGTAACGCAGATAGATAAGCAATGAAGGGTGATGTGCCAGCCAGTCCTGAAAAATCAGGATGAGAAACAAGAGTAATAACCCCGCTGACAGCACAGCTATCTGGAATGTTTTATCGCGCCATGCATTAATCCATATGGGTTCTTCTTCCGGCATGTCTGCAGAAGCTTCCGGCCTGGCAACTCCAAGTGAAACGGCGACCTCTCGCAAAGACGACATGATAGTGCTATTCAGTACCATGGTGGTGATGGTTGCACCAGATATACTGTCCAGGGTGACGTAACCCTCTCGATCACTGCCGCCCAGCTGGACACGGTTACCGGCATACAGGCCCAGGTACTGGTTTTTAAAATCGGTCAGATCCTGCTCGGAAATACCGGCCAGCAGAATGGGTTCTTCATGACTGACAATCTCGATACCGACAATCTTTCCTGTTAGATCAAAGCCAACCAGAGTATGCATGGGCTTACCGGAATAACCCGGTATAGGCAAAACATGATCAGTAAAAAACACATAACCAAGCAGCCTGTTAGCATCGTAGACCGCCGCTGACGCCGGTTCACCTTCAAAAGGATCCAGCCTGTCAGCTGGCGGGAAGAAGACCTGAGCAAAGGGGGTAGCCTCGGCGAACGGGTCAATCTTAGTCAGCAAGCCGGCATTCGCATCGTGGTGGAAGGTAAACAAACCAACCATAACAAACACTATTGCCAGGCAAATTTGCCACAATGAAGTCCTCAGTTTGCAAAACATCGAATATAAACTGCACTGTAGGCTGGCCTTAGCGTGAGGCTTAAGACAGGAAAGCTGGTAAATTAAGTTCAAAACACTAGCATCAGGATCAAAAATCCCAGATGCGCCCGCCTGGTTTATTCTGCACTGCATTCAGTCGTTCGATGATTTCATCACGCCGCATCAGTATCGACTGATTGGCCATGCTCAGAAATACTTTTTCCTCATGCTCATTGTGTTGCTTCATGGCTTTGTGCAAGGGTTCCAGACAATCCAAGAAGTGATCAAAATCATTGTTCTTGATAATATATGCCAGGTCGTGAACTAGATGCACAAGATAGTCATGTTCTTCGCTCAGACGCATGATGACACCATCCGGGTCACCGTTTTCCTCGATGAATAAGGGATAGAGCACTTCGTCTTCCATCTGCATGTGAAGCTTGAGGTCGGATACAAATTTTTGAAACAGGTGTTTAGCATTTTTCCACTCGCCCACATCAGCCGCCATCTCGCAGTCATCGAGTGCAGTATCATATTTATGGTGATCGTGCACCAGCCAGTTATCAGACGTGCCTTTCAAATGTAATACCCCTGCATGCTTAAGGAAACGCTAATTAATTTTTTTTCATCTTTCTATATGCATAGTATCTATTGTGCCGAAAGTAAACGAATATAACTAATTACATCTTCGATCTCTTTTTCTGACAGGCGCATTTTCCAATGCGCTGTTAGATAGTACTTTATTCTCTGTCAGGAATATTTCCCCAATGTCACACATATGGTGAACACAGAAATACCGCTAATGCTTTTTCGTTCCAGGTATCGTTTTTAAGGCCAAATCAAATGTATACACACCATCTAAAACATCATTTAATTTTTTTGCGACAAACGCAGCTTTATTAACAATAAGTGCATCAGGAAAATCAGCTTCTTTACGCTTGTTCCCCACCTTTATTGATTTTGCCTGTTTATAGTCACTTAATGCTCGCCAAACAGTTTGACCGTCTTCAAATACAATGTTGGGCTCTGCAAATAAAGTATTAATAACTTTTATTATCGATTCTTTATCAAGATTATATTTCTTGCCTTTAAGCGTCCAAATGGTTTCCGTTAAGACTATGTCGGTAATTAAAACATTGCTTTGCCCTGTGATAATAGATGTCGCTTTTTAGATTGACTAACATCGTCATCAAGTAAATATCGAAGCAATACATTCGTATCAATAGCAATCATGAATTAAGGGCGCTTTGCAGTGAAGACTTATCACTCAAACGTTTATCAACTTTGATATCTTTTAATACGCCTTTTGCTGACCCGGAAGTGCTTTTAATAATAGTGATATAACCGTTATTATCGACGTAGCTATTGTATTCATCGCCCGGCTCTATATGTGCTTGGCGGCATTGATCAATAGGTAATGTGATTTGTCTTTTTGCGCTGACTTTAGGCATGAGATGCCTCCTTTACTATTTGCTCATAAGTAAAGAATATCGCTGTCATTACAAATTGCCAACAAGTAAAGAATATCTGCTTTAGATTCAGACGACAAGGAAGATAATACTCAGTCATGACTATTTTTTGAATGTCACCTTTGTGCGCTTTTCTCAGCTTTAGTGAATTACTTTTTATGTCCGTTATGTGGTGGATTGGTGAATTGAGACACAGGTATTGAATAATTACTTATGAGGGCATTTATTTACACCAACCAAAATTCACAAGTTTTAATATCAAGCAGTTAAGCAGTTGTAGGGCATGTTCAAGCCTTCATGCAATCTCTTTATCATTGGAAGTGTAAGACTGCGCTTTTTATTCAGCACCTCAGAAACACGAGCTCGGGTACCAAGATACGGTTCCAGGTCTTTACGTGTCAGTGCTTTCTGCTCCATTAAAAATTTAATTGCTTCAATGGAATCAGATGGTGGTGTTGGGTAATGTTCCTCCTCATATTTTTCAACCAACAGCATCAGAACATCAAGCTCATCCCCTTTTTCAGTATTGCGCTTTGCGCCCCAAAGCTCATTTACACGATTTAGCGCTTTCTTTAATTCAGTTTTATTTTTAATCGGTTTCAGTTTCATAATGTGACCTCAAATATTATCAATATCCTTGATTTCATCGTATTGCTTATGCGTACCTACAAACCGTATTAGTATCCCATGGCGGGTATAATCCGTTAGTGCGACGATACGGTATTTATTTCTACAGATGTTAAAGACGATAAGGTTGTTCTTCAATATACCCGCATTTCGTAAATCTTCTTTAAGTTCGCGTGGTGAATTCCATTGCACATTTGCACAGTAGTTGTACCATTCAGTCATCTGCTTTTCTGATCGCGATATTTTGGGTTACTTTCCCAGAATATCCTTAGCATGGATTTCGCAATAACTCTCATAAAAGGACATTAGCACGCTCCCTTGATGGGAGTAAGAGAAAAATAATTAAGATGGAAAATGACTACTTTTACCATTCATACACAGATCTTAAATGTCCGATAAGTCGACTTTCCTTTCAATCTGACAACTTCCCCAGGGGTCCGTTATGTAGTGGATTGGACGATTGAACCAGATGCATCGGATGTCGGCTTAAAAAATGAACAGACATTGATGATATTCAATGTTTCTACCCTATCAACACATAGGCACATTGGGGAAACACTACCAAAAAAGAAAACTTGCCCGCAAGCGGACCTTCAAATCATGCTTCAATAATTGTGGTCTGTCCGCAATGCCACAAAGCTCATCTACGATTCGGTTGTTGGTAATACCTAGCAATAACATTATTGCCGAAATTTAGAGAGAATATTAGGAGACGCAAGGAAATCGTTAACTTTATGAATGTCTGCTTCATCGCTGAAACGGACTTAAATAACATATGCTAAGAATAGAATTATTATATATCTACAGGACGTAAGTTTCCCAACTCCTCATCGGCAAACAGCCGAGAAATCGTCATGAAACGCAAACCCAATGGAATCTCTAAAGAAAAGCTGGCACCGCGACCTTCGGTGACATCAATCGTTAAATGAGTGTTTTGCCAGAACTTAAACTGATCAGCGGCCATGTAGAATTCACAGCCGTGTATCGTGCCAAGCAAAACATCTCGCGAACCCAGCATGAAATCACCAACGACAAAACACATAGGTGCAGAGCCGTCACAACAACCACCACTTTGATGAAACATAAGCTCACCATGATTTTCACGAAGCTGATCAATAACGACTTCAGCTTTAGGCGTTACATCGATACGTTCACTAAACTGTTTTTGAGACATACTATGACCCTGTTATATAACAAATGAGCTTACTGCAATGTATTCACATTACAGCAAACTCAATATGACGATGTGCTTAAAGCCTATGTGGAAACCTAGAAGAAACCAAGAGCGTTTTTATCATAAGACATCAAGATATTTTTAGTCTTACGATAATGGTTCAACATCATTTTATGTGTCTCACGTCCAATGCCTGATTTTTTCTGCCCACCAAAAGAGGCATGTGCTGGATAAAGGTGATAACAGTTAGCCCACACACGACCCGCTTCAATACCACGAGTAAATGTTTGCATCTGATGAATATCTCTCGTCCAAACACCGGCACCTAGACCATATAATGTATCATTTGCAATTTGCAACGCTTCTTCTTCATCTTTAAATGTTGTTACACATAGCACAGGTCCAAAAATTTCTTCCTGAAAGATGCGCATGCTATTGTTGCCTTTAAGTAATGTCGGTTGAATATAGTAACCATCTGGATATGTTTCATTCTTATAAGCTTCGCCACCACATAACACCTCAGCACCTTCTTCTTTGCCAATTTGAATGTAGTTCAATATTTTCTCATACTGATCATTTGAAGCCTGTGCACCCATCATGGTGCCACCATCAAGAGTATCACCCATTTTTATTGCTTCAATCCTTTCCAAACAACGCGCTATAAACGCTTCATAAATATTTTCCTGAATCAGTGCGCGTGATGGGCAGGTACATACTTCACCTTGATTAAATGCGAATAATACTAGACCTTCAATAGCTTTATCAAAGAATGCATCATCTTCCTGCATAATACTTTCAAAGAAAATGTTAGGTGATTTACCACCAAGCTCTAATGTTACAGGGATTATATTCTCTGATGCATATTGCATGATTAGTCGACCGGTAGTGGTTTCGCCGGTGAAAGCAACTTTACGAATATCAGGGTGTGTTGCTAAAGGTTTACCTGCTTCAAGACCAAATCCATTGACAACATTTAGAACGCCCGGTGGCAGTAAATCCTGAATAAGTTCCATCACTATAAGGATTGATACTGGTGTTTGCTCGGCAGGCTTGAGAACAACACAATTACCTGCTGCCAATGCTGGTGCCAACTTCCATGCCGCCATTAGGATTGGAAAATTCCATGGAATAATTTGACCAACAACACCAAGCGGTTCATGAATTTCCATTGATACGGTATTTGCATCTAAATCAGAAACTTCACCTGATTCACCACGAATAACACCTGCAAAGTAGCGAAAATGGTCAACTGTTAAAGGTATATCAGCCGCCATAGTTTCTCTAATGGCTTTGCCGTTATCCCAGGTTTCAGCTGTTGCGATTTTTTCCAGGTTTTGCTCTATTCTGTCAGCAATTTTTAACAGCATATTACTGCGCTCTGTCACAGATGTTTTACCCCAAGTAGCAGCAGCTTCCCATGCTGCGGCAACTGCGAGATCAATATCCTTGCTACCTGACCGTGGTATGCGGTTAATCACCTGACCAGAAACAGGTGATATATTGTCAAAATACTCACCTTCAACTGGGGCGACCCACTCACCACCTATGAAATTTTCATATTGTTCTTTGAAATCAGGTGTCTTATCAGACATAATTTTTACTCCGATTGATTATATTGTTAAAAAGTAACTTAAGCCGCTACTTGCAGCCATAGGCAGCCGATGGTATGAAATAGTTAATAAATTATATTTTCCATTTATTACTCATCAAATTACCCCTTTCAGTCTTGGCAGACTTGTACGACAGTCCAATTTAGTTAATTGTGAGTCCATTTTTGGGTATACTGGCTCAACAAGAAACGCACTGAATCCGTATTACTTGCACTTCAAGCTATCTGGAGATATAACTAGTGGCTACACAGAAAATCAGCCAATTACGCGCACCACGAGTGCTCATTGAAAACAAAATAAGTTTTGCTGGGCCTGATTCCGAAGTCAGTATTTACGATACTTATCAGGCTGCTTCGCGTGTTCGGTTAGATGCCGGTGAATTGTTATTCTGTGGCATGGTTACAGGTCGTAAAATTATGCATACTGCTGGCACAGAAACTATTGCGAAAGGCCAGGTGTTTTTACCCCACGAAAGTTTCGTCATGGCTCCAGGTGGAGTCGTTGAAATCGATTTTCCTGATGCCACACTAGAAAACCCTACAACCTGTTTAACCGTTGAAATTTCGAAAGAACGTGTCAACAGCATTAGTGATCGGTTGAACGACTCTTTACCCATGTTAGAGTTAGTTAATCAGTGGCAATCTAGAACACCCGTACTGCATACCCATCATTCCACTGAAACACAGAAATTATTAACACGCCTGACCACGCTATTCACCGAGAATCATCCTGACAGGGACATATTGATTGATTTAAATATCTCAGAATTGATAATTCGTATGCTACGGCATAAAACCAGAGACTTTTTGTTAGCTTATTGCAGCAATGATCCGGAAGCAAACAGCCTGATTGCAGCACTAGATTGGATTAACAGCACTTTATCTAAGCCGCTTGATATTGATCAGCTCTGTCGACATGCGGGCATGAGTCGGAGTCGTCTTTATGTTGAATTTAAAGAAAAACTTGGTTGTTCACCTGTTGAATTACAACAGCAGTTACGATTAAAACTTGCCGCTGAAAGAATTAGTGATGGTGAAGCTATCACGGCTATTAGTTATGACTTAGGGTTCAGCACACCCAGTCATTTCTGCCATCGCTTTAAAAACTTTTTTGGCTGCACCGCATCAGAGTATAAGATAGGCTCGCACAAAGAAAACTGAAATCGCCACACATATACGACCTTGAGCGACTTTTTCTGGTATTGAAAATATCGCCGATAGCGGACGTTCACCGATACCCTACTAATTAACCCATATTTCATTAGTATTAATAGGTTCCCATCATCAAAATGGAGAACCGCCATGTTATATCTAACGCATGATAAACCACACCATGCTCCCTGGAATAAAGGCAAAATCACTGTGCAGAAACCGCGCTAAAAACTCAATGAGAGTTTGGGCTATCCGAATTCGATTACAAATAGCCAATAAAACATATATTAAATAAAGCTATTAGCAAAATATACTATGCGTCGAACATTGCTATACATTTTTAAAAAAATCTGTATTCCGATGAAATATTTAGGTTAGGGAAAAGTATCTGGTATAAACGTCTGATCAGACATCGGCGGCCTGACATAGCCGACAGCTTCTTCTCTTTTAGGTAGCTTTATCCGTTTAGGTGTAAGATCGTCGTATGGAATCAAACTCAACAAGTGAGAAATACAGTTAAGCCGAGCATGCTTTTTATTGTCAGACTTAACCACATACCAGGGCGCCTGTTTTATATCAGTATGGGAAAACATTTGATCTTTTGCTTTTGAGTATTCAACCCATCGCTTACGCGACTCTAGATCCATTGGACTTAACTTCCAGCGTTTAAGAGGCTCTTTGAGCCTACTTTGAAAGCGTCGCTCCTGCTCTTCATCTGAAACTGAAAACCAGTATTTGATAAGGATGATACCTGAACGAACAAGCATACGTTCGAATTCAGGGCATGAGCGCAGGAACTCTAGATATTCTTCCTCCGTACAAAACCCCATTACTTTCTCAACACCCGCTCTGTTGTACCAACTGCGATCAAATAAAACAATTTCACCTGCTGCAGGCAGCTGCTGAGCATAGCGCTGAAAATACCACTGTGTCTGCTCTCTTTCCGTGGGTGCTGGCAACGCAGCAATTCGACATGTACGCGGGCTAAGGTACTGTGTGATACGTTTAATCACACCACCTTTTCCAGCTGCATCACGGCCCTCAAAAAGCACCACGACTTTCAGCCCTTTATTATTAACCCAAGCTTGAAGTTTTATCAGCTCAAGCTGAAGTTTAAGCAGCTCTTTTTCATAACGCTCTTTTTTAATTTTTTTCTTCTTATTACTCATAAGCATTATCAATGTCGTTATTTTTAAGGGAGTTTCTATTAATTGAAACTGCAGTATTAAGAATATAAATTACACATTAATGAACCAGGGGTATCAGCAACAGATCCCCCTGACTTTACGTTTAAGTAATTTTTTTAGCTACTTTCTTGGCCAATTTTCTGGCTTTTTTCTTATTGGTAACTGATGCCTTGTTAATCTTTTTGGCAATGATTTTTGCTACTTTTTTACGATTTTTCTTCTTAGCTTCTTTGGCTGCTGCTTTTTTCGCAATCGCACCTATCTGTTTTTTCTTTAACGTTTTCTTTTTAGACATACTTAATCTCCAAATAATTAATTTACAACATACTGCTATTGATTGACCAAACATCACAAGACATACTCAATATCATAGAGTAGATTTTGATGCTGAAATCAGTTTATATAAATTATAACTAATGTCAAGTATATATAGTGTATAGTTATATATTATAACCTTTAGATATTTATTATATATAAACTGTAGAGCGCCTCTATTAAAACTACGTTATAAATATCTTTCAAGGATACAAACATTCTTATACAATCACTGCATTATGAAATTCATTGAATTTAAAAAATTATTACTGGATGCGGAAATTAGCCTTCCAAAATTCAGCTACCTTATTAAAGTAAGCGACAAAAACATTCAATCCTATAAAAAAAAAGGAGAAGTACCGAATGCTGTTGCTTCTGTTGCGGCATGTTTTGCTAGGTTACATCAGGAAAACATTGACTACCGCGAATTAATCAGTGAACTAAATCTGGAGAAAAAAACAAAAAAAGGTGCGGGCTTTGCTAAAAAACAAAGACGGCAAAAACCTACAAAAACAAAACCGGATATTTCATAGAAATACAGATTTTTTTAAAACCGCATAATAATGTTCGACGCATAGTATGTTTTGCTAACATAGCATTATTTCTTAAGGACACCTCAACCTTCAAGCTCAGTGATTTACACCACAGCAACATGGCTTCACTGAGCAGCACCGTATTTTAAGAACCTATACAACGCAAATTCAGCTATAGCTATAGCTGTATACAAACTATAACTTACTATTTAAATTTAACTGGCATCCTATACTGGGAAGCTCGAACAACTATTTTTTTCGCTTTTTCTTCTTGTCATCAGACTTGTTTTTTCCTGACTTACTCTTAGCTGACTTTTTCTTATCTTTCTTCTTATCTTTCTTCTTATCTTTCTTCTTATCTTTCTTCTTATCTTTCTTCTTATCTTTCTTCTTATCCTTTTTCTTATCTTTGACTTTATCTTTTTTCTTAGCAGTTGCTTTTTTCGCAGTAGTAGCGGTCTTAGATTTAGTGGGTTTTACATTAGCTAACTGCTTCGCAGCAGCAACCGTCTTTTGTGAACGAATAACACTAAAACCTGGTACTACAGATAATTTTTCAGCTGTACTATTCGCAATCAATGCCACCGTTTTAAAACCATGATCCATCAGGGCTCGAGCTGACGCTATGCCAATGCCTGTTATATCTGTAAGTTGTGCTACCATAATACATCCTCATCTTAGGTTTAATTATAAATATAAATTTTAACTTTCATTACTGACACGCTTGCGGAAATAAGTCAGCAATTTCTCACGAAGTTTGGACTGACGATGTTTGGTGGCAGCATTTTTACGTTTTTGCGCAAGCGCAATAAAGGTATCCTGTGAGCTCATTACAGCTTCCGTAACCTGCGCATTCAACCGTTCCATATATTTACCGTCCGGCTGCATTTCCCACACATGTTTTTTACTGGACAACTGCACATCCAGAATCAAACGCAACTCCTGACGCAACTTAATATCTTCAACAGGCGCAACAACTTCAACCCGGGCTTCCAGGTTACGTGTCATGAGATCAGCAGAGCCAATATAATATTCTTCTTCACCCGCATTATGAAAATAGTAGATACGTGTATGCTCAAGAAAACGACCAACGACACTGATAACACGTACATTCTCGCTTAGACCGGGAATGCCAACACGTAGACGGCAGGTATCCCTGACGATGAGGTCTATCTTGACGCCTGCCAGTGCTGCTTTGTAAAGTGCACGGGTGATATCAACATCTTCCAGCGCATTCATTTTGAACTGTATATGACTTGGAGACGCATCTGAATGAAGTTTTTCCTCAC
>JAUVDN010000042.1 GCA_030595325.1 Gammaproteobacteria bacterium
GCCGATGGCATGACCATGGGTATCGTTGATGGCTTTAAATTTATCGATATCCAATAATATGAGGCATAGCTCATGATTGTGTCGGATTGCGTTATGCCAGATAGGTGCGCAAATCTCGTTAAATGCACGCCGGTTGTTTAACGTGGTTAGCATGTCGATGCGCGCCAGTTGTTGTGCAATATTTTTTTCTTTCTGCGCGCGTCGAAACTGTTCTGCAAGGGCAATAGAAAGCAAGATTGCATCCAGTGAAACAGAAATTTCTGCAGCCCGATAAGTGAGTATTGTGTAAGGGATTACAGAGAGTACAGTCAATGCTGTCACAGCAGAACCAATCAATGTTGCTATCGTTGCTATCAGGTAATAAATTGCATCACGATATCCGCGTTTAAAGCTTATTACTGCGCAGAATAATGTGAATACTGAAAAGAACATGACGAAAGCGATCGATGTGATAACGCTTGCTGACTGCATATTTAATATTAATAAGAGTATTTGCAGAGCACTGAATGAGATGCAGAAAATAGTTGTGTGAAAAAACAACCGTGGAAATAACTGCCGAATATTTAAAAATGAAAACGCGAAAATAATTCCAGTTATGGAGACCAGCGAAATGCTTATCGGGTTCAGCCATTTTTGCAGCCAGATTAAGTCATGCCAGATAAATAGGTAGCCATGACCGGTGTATGAGATGTTCATCAACAGGAACATTGATAAATATAAGACATAAAAGAAGTAACGTGGTTGTCGTATCGAGAGAAACAGTGACAAGTTATATAACAGCAATGCGATAATAATGCCGTAAAGCAGTCCGTAGCTATAACCATTAAAAACATCACGTGCAGAGGATGACTCGAAATCGCCGAAGAAAATAGGTAGTACCATGGGGTCTGGCGTGCTGGCTCGGATGTATACCTCGCTCAGACCTGGTTTGTAATTGTAGTCAAACGTTAAAAATCGGTGACCTGATGTTCTTTGTGAAAACGTTAAGCTGTCGCCAGAATGTTGTTGTTTAACAAGTTGGCCGTTATAAATAATGTAAAGCTCGGCGAGATCTAGCCATGAATTTTCGATAATTAATCTGCGTGAAGCATCCTGATTACCGTTGTTGTTTACGGTAAATTTTACCCAGACCGGTGAGGTGCCGACACCAAAGCTGAGTACAGATTTGTTCCAGCTAGAAAAATTACCCGCTTGGTAGATCTTTATCGCATCGTTTAATGATAGCGCTTTATCTTTCTCTAAAAGATAACTGACCTGCTTGCCAATAGCATCATGATTTATCTCGGTGGAGACATAAGTATCTGTATCAGCTGACACATTTTTATATGTGAATAACAGGCAAGATGAAATGAATATTATAACGAAAATTGTACGGCTTGCTAAAACGCGCATTGTTCTTTGAGATGTTATTTTAAAGAAAAAGGGCCGCCGGATTATCCGGTGGCCCTTTATTTTATATGCTACTTAGTGGTTATGCGCTAGTAACGTCAACAGCCTGTAGTCCTTTATCGCCCTCTGCAACAGAAAAGATAACAGCTTGTCCTTCACCTAATGAGCGGTGACCTTTGCCCTGTATCGAACGAAAGTGAACAAATACATCTTCACCGTTTTCACGGGTGATAAAACCAAATCCTTTGGCAGCGTTAAACCATTTTACTGTACCGCGTTCCTGGTCACCTGAAATTTCAACGTCCGCGTAAGCTGACTTAGAAGAGCCTGTTTTTGCTGAAAGTATAGAAGCGATAAGGATGCTAACAAATGAAATAGCCCAAAGTTTAGCGTTAGCAGGTGACATCAAAAGAGCGAAGCTTTCGTTGAGACTGGCTGCTGCGTGTGACTGTGTGCTAATAACTGAAGCAATGGTTGATACGATTAAACTGATTATTAAAATTTTTACAAATGACATTTAGGGACTCCGAAAAATGTAGATAGTTGAACTTGTAAACACTCATCAAAAAAAATGGAAGTGATGAGGGGGCGTAGTATAACCGAGCTGGATTGAGTCGGAAAGGTCTAGGCTGCTTTAAGCTGATGTTTTTGTTTATTTTTTGCTGCTTCTGCTTTGTTTGTGTATGTTTACTTATTCTTGTTCGCAGCGATGCGCGCCATGATGGCTTCGACTGATTCATCGCTGGCTAGCTGTAGGTGAAAGCCATGTTCTTTCAGGTTGCTGAGCACGGTCGCGGTATCTTCTTTCGCGAGTTTGGTCTCTGGCGTTATTTCCAGCTCCATGGAGAACTCGATGATTCCCAGAGTGTTGTAGATTTCCTTTGGCATATTCTCAAAATCATCTTCTTCGGCCAGGTAGATATACATGTCCGGCTTTAAGTTACAGCGGTATATAAAGCACTTCACGGCTATGCACCTGTTTTCATGGTGATTAATACTTTAGCGGCTGCATCGATGGATTTCTGCAGGTCGTCCTGGGTATGGGCGGCAGATACAAAACCGGCTTCATAGGCTGAGGGTGCCAGATAAACGCCTTCATTCAGCATACCGTGGAAGAACGCTTTAAACTGATCAACGTTACATTGTGTAGCCTGCTCAAAGCTGTTTACTTGCTGATCACTGAAGAATAGACCGAACATCCCGCCTACACGATTGCAGGTTATACTGATTCCTGCGTCTTTCGCTGCAGCAAGAATGCCGTCAGTGAGGAACTCGACCTTTTTAGCTAGTTCATCATAGAAGCCCGGCGCAGAGATTAGCTCCATGGTTTTTAGTCCGGCGGTCATTGCAATAGGGTTACCCGATAAGGTACCGGCCTGATAAACCGGACCAAGCGGCGCGATATATTCCATGATTTCACGTTTACCGCCAAAAGCACCAACAGGCATACCACCGCCGATAACTTTTCCCAGTGTGGTCAGGTCGGGAACAATACCGTAATGGCCTTGCGCGCCACCTAATGAAACACGAAAACCAGTCATTACTTCGTCAAATATTAATACGATGCCATGCTTCGTACATGTTTCACGTACGCCCTCTAAAAAACCCGCAACAGGTGGAATGCAGTTCATGTTTCCGGCAATCGGTTCGATGATGACGCAAGCGGCTTCATCAGCAATTTCTGCAATAGCAGTATTGAACGCATCAAGGTCGTTATAAGGCAGGGTGATAGTCAGTTCTGCTAGAGCCGCGGGAACGCCCGGAGAGCTTGGTTGGCCTAGTGTTAATGCACCAGAGCCGGCTTTTACCAATAATGAGTCTGCGTGACCGTGGTAACAGCCTTCAAACTTGATCAGTTTGTCACGACCGGTAAAACCACGGGCTAATCGTATTGCACTCATGGTTGCTTCCGTACCAGAGCTGACCATACGAACCATATCCATCGAAGGTACTAGTTCACAAACCTTGTCTGCCATAGCTGTTTCAAGCGTCGTTGGTGCACCGAAGCTCAGGCCATTGCCTGCAGCATCACGGACTGCTGAAATTACCTCGGGGTGTGCATGGCCAAGAATCATTGGTCCCCATGATCCAACATAATCGATATATTCTTTATCATCCTCACCGACGATATAAGCGCCGTGCGCTTTTTTGATGAAAACAGGGTCGCCACCAACACCAGCAAAGGCGCGGACAGGTGAATTAACGCCACCTGGTATATGGTTTTGTGCGGCTGTAAAGTTTTGATCTGACATGGTGGCACCTGAAATGAAGCTGTTGATGATTTAATCTGGGACGCGATTTTACCCTAAATATTAATCTGTCGCAGGGTTTGGAGATGGTGGCTTATGGTGGTATGGTTTTACAAGGAAATTCACAAGTCGGCTGAGGTTATAAAAATGAGCACGGATAAATGAGTATGGATAAAAAAACTAGTATCACTTTGGCCCCTAATGGCCCCTATGTGGTTTCAAGTTGTCCAGACCTTAACGTTACTATATGGGGCGAGGGTGCATCGAAACAACAATATACATTGTGTCGCTGTGATGGTTCGCATTGGAAAATAGAGTTTACTGATGAAGATAATTAAAGGTAATAATATCGCCTAATGCTTCCTGCATTTCTGCAACAGTAAAGTTTCTATCACTGCCGCTGCCGTATTGTTGGCAGACCATTTTGATTACATCTGTGCCTTTCTTGGATGATAGATATATCTCGGTATAAAAACGTAATATATTAGAGTATGACACCCAGTTTGATCCGTCTTCTGTTCTGGTGACAGTGAAACTCTCCGGCTCAATCGTGCGCGGCCCAAATTTTTTGAAGTCTAGTCGACAATTGATATCATAGAATTTTCTATCATCATTGGCAATTTCATTACCAAACTGAATTGTTGAGTGTGTCTCATTGTGTGGGATGATTATTTTTTTGTTAAGTAAAAACGTAGACCCTTTAGGGATATCAAAGAATAATGAGTTTGGATCATCGGAATGCATAGATGCGCAGGAGGTTGCGACGAATATAAAGAATGTAAAAGTAAAAAATTTCATAGTGATACCTTTTGCTGGCAGCTATTTATATAGAGGTAATTATAAATCATAACCCAGTCCAATAAGAATTCGAAAATCATCCGGTTCAGGGAAGGTTCCATCCTCAGCTTGAACAGGGCTTTTGACTTTGTCCCAGACGGCAGAAACATCAAAATCCAGTTTATCGGTTAATTCAGTTTCAATAGTTATAATGGAGTGGTGTGTATACCCGCCTGTTTTTTCGTCACCAAGCGTCACGCTATAAGTGCCTTGTAAGTCTACTTTGCTGTTAAGCTCTGTATCGAATGATGTTCCTAAAATCAAAGTAGCGGTTGAGTCTGTATCAGGCTCACCTATTTGGACACTAACAAAGTTTGTTTCCTGGTAGGCGGGGCCACCCGATATGTCCCACTCTGTTTCATTATTATTGATTAGGGTATAACCAACAGCTATACCGACGTTCACTCGTTGGTCTATATTTAAAAAAGGATCTCGAAAATACTCTGCGGTTATTGGGGTTAAGAATAAATCGCGTGTAATGAATATATCAAAAGTTGCGCTTAAACGGTGGTTGTTTATGGTTTCAGTATCTTGTACTTCAGTAAAGTTTCCCAGGTAGTCAAGTAGTAATCTGGAGAGGATTGTGCGACGTTTTGCGCTTATCATTGAAGTGAAATCTGTTTGATCAGTATTTCCGCGACGCACATTAATGCTGAAAGTGATTTTATTTGTCCATTTACTTATTTCTGTTTCTTTGCCAGATGCAATATTCTGCAGTTCACTGCGCTTAAATGTTTGGTCGTCATAATCCGTTGTTACATAAATTTCATCTTGTGTGATTTCAATTGCACCGTCAGCTGACACCCGGCCGTCAAAGCGTAATCTGTATGGGTCTGAACTTTTTATGTACTTAACTTTATCCCATTCGATTTCCAGATTGTCGAGCTCATCACTATCAAACTCAAGCATTTCCTTTTGCATAATGATGATGCGACCTCTTAACCATTCGCCAGAGGTGAGTTGTAACCAGTCTGCACTGACTCGTTGTGGTCGTGTGTCTGTCCAGTTACTTTGTTCTTCCTTGTCGGATTTGGTTGCTGATTGTGTCGCGACGTTTGCTTTATCTGGTTCAGTCACTTCCGATGAAGCTGTTTCTGGTGGAGAGCTAGTAGATGCCGGTTTATTGTATGGCTCTGCTATAGGTAGCGTGATTTCTGGTTCATAACTTGGTTTGGGTTGTGCGTCGATTAATGGCGGCTGAGGTGTCAGTATGACTGGTGTATCCGTCACAGTATTGGCAGGCGATTCAATCGATGATTCATCTGATGGTGCGTCATTCTCAGAACCTGCATTACTGATAACAGGGTTATCAGTTTCCGCTGTGCTTATGTTAGTTGGCTCTGTATTGTATGGCTCTACGTTACCGGGTCCATACTTTGGCGCTGGCTGTGCATCGATTAACGGTGGCTGAGGTGTTGCTGTACTAAGCTGTGTTTCAGTATCGTTTAGCTCGTCTAGTGATTGATTATTTTCTGGTATTGTTTTTTCTGTTTGTTGGATTGTCGGATCGTTGTCAGTATTGTTTTCAGATATTGCTATTTCTGCGTTTACCTGCAAGGTCAAACCCACGCATACAAAAAAGGGTGGAAATATTGTTAAACGTTTAAATACGGGCACGAAATTGTTTTCTAAAGTGCTGGCTAAAAGCATCGGCTGTTTTTTTTATATCATCACTGGAAAATAAACTGCTGATGACCGCAGTCATGTCTGCACCTTGTTCAGTCAGTTGATGAATATTGTTGATTGTTATACCGCCGATAGTACATACGGGTACATTTAGCTTTTGTTTTGCTTGTGTAATTAACGCTAGTTTTGCAATGCGAGCATTAGGTTTTGTTGGAGAGCTGAACATGGCGCCGAAAGCCACATAGTCAGCACCATTTTTTTCTGCTTCAATAGCGGCGTCTAAACTGTTGTAACAGGAAACGCCAATTATGCTGTTTTTACCGAGTATCTGCCTGGCGTGTGATATTGATGCATCGTCTTTACCTAAATGAACACCATCTGCATTGACAGATTTTGCCAAGTCGATATCATCATTAATTATGCAGGTTGCATTGTGTTTTTTACAAAGTGATTGCAGGATGCTAGATTGTTGCAGTCTTTTTTTATGGTTGTTTGATTTGTCGCGGTATTGGATGATTTTAGTGCCACCTTGCAGTGCCAGTTCTACCGTCTGCTCGAAGTTTTCTTCAGTAATGAGATTTTCATCCGTTATCGCATAGAGCCCTTTGAGTTTTTCTTTATGTGAAGACCTCGTCGTCACTTCTGGTCCCAGAAAAATCGGTTGGGATGGTATTGCCCCATGCCTATACGGTTAGCGTTCACTAGCGTTTTATGGGTGTAATCCAGTCCTTTTCTGACGGCACCAAGAACGTCTTGACCCAGTGCAATCTGAGCGGCCACGCTTGAAGCGAGGGTGCAACCTGAGCCATGGTATTTGTGCGGCAGTCGTTCGTTATGAAAGGTTTCTAACTCACGATTATTGCTGAACAGTGTATGTACAACATCGGGTGTTTTGCCGTGGGTACCGGTGAGCAATATATATTCGACTTCTGATTCCAGTAAACCCATAGCCGCAGCCGTTGGTGTGTCTGAACCGGGTGCCAGGGCGTGTACTTCATGGATATTGGGTGTAAGTATTTTTGTTAAGGGTAAAAGCAATGTCCGTACTGTGTCGACCAGATCTTCGGTACTTAGTGCGCCGTCAGTCTCGGTGCTGAATACCGGGTCATAGATGACTGGAATATCCGGGTAGTCAGTGATAATCGAATGAATCGCCATGGCGATTTCTGCGCTGCCGACAACGCCAATTTTTATCGCTGCAATAGGCATATCTTCAAGCACGGCTCTTGCCTGTTCAATGACTAAATCTGAAGGCATCGGTGAGAATGAAATGACATCAACAGTGTCTTGTACCGTGGCAGCCGTTATGACCGATGCTGCGATACAGCCGTGGCTACTTAGGGTTTCGATATCGGCCTGTATTCCAGCGCCACCAGTCGGGTCAGCGCCAGAGAAACATAATACAACGGGGGGATTGATTGTGGTCATGGCTCGCCTTGTTAGCATGTTGTGCTAAATGAAATGTTTTCGCTATTCTAACGCAATAGATAATGTGTACAATAGCAACCTAATTTATGGAGGTAAGTATGTCATATAAAGTTTTAACCTGTATCGTATGTGGATATATCTACAACGAAGAGCTGGGTGATGAAGAACATGGTCTCGCGCCCGGTACACGCTGGGAAGATGTGCCTGACGATTGGGAGTGTCCAGATTGTGGCGCGGGTAAGTCAGATTTCGAGATGGTTTAGATATATTTACTCAGATACATTGAAAAATATTTTGTTACTAATCGAGCCCATATGGAAATCACCAAGCAAAATGTGTTCGTTCGTATCTCTGGCATGCACAGCCCAGGAATAATACCCTCCAGGTACAAGTTTTTCATCGGGTATTTTGATTTTATTAGTATTTATTAGCTTTGACTGGTACACCATTTTCCCTGTCCATGCATCTCTGACAAATACCTGATAAAACTGAGCTCCCGGTACCGGTGTCCATTGCAGGTTTATTGGTATGCTAAATTCCTTATCTTCACCTGAAGGCTGCATTTCTGTTACTTTATCTAATCTTGTCATTACGACATAATCTTCTGCGCTGTGTACTTTACCCGTATTTGTTTTGACATCAATTCTATACCAGCCTGTTGAAGCAATATCTGGCACGTCAATATCGACCATGTATAGTCGTTTGTCCGGTTTGTTCTTCCTTTTCATTGTTTTAAAATTTTGTTTGTCCAGACTAATGAGCAACTTCTCGTCAGGAGTGTAGATGTTCATTGAATCAATCTGTTTATATTTCTCAGAAGAAAATAATACTTTGAAAAAGTTGGGTCGTTCTGGCCAATTGCAGAGATGGATGTCAAAAAAACCGATCTGGTTATAATGCGGGTCCTTGTCGACTACTCTTGATACTTCTGCGATTAATGTGCTTTGTGTAAATATTGAGGTGAGAATAATTAGTGTTTTCAGTCGTTTAATCATAAGCCTACTTCTCTGTATTAGACAGGTTTGCTTGACGAAGGCGGGTGCACAGGCCTTTAAGCATGCCAAGACTAAGTTCAGGGTAATTGATGATGAGGCCTTTGAGGCGAGATTTTTCCAGAGATAAAAGTGTCGAATCTTCTAATACGTGTGCGCTAGCAGAGCGGGGAAGATCGTCAAGTAAATTCATCTCACCAAAGCATTCTCCCTCACTTAATACGGCGACATAGTTTTTAGGGTCTTTGTTATCATTATCAAGCGAAATTCCGATTTTTCCTTTTTGTAAGATGTACATGCAATCTCCATACTCATCCTTATTAAAAACATGTTCGCCGCTAAAGTATGTTTCCTCCTCGAGAGACTGAGCGACCGCTTTTAAGTCTTCAGTTTTAACCTGGCTGAATGCAGGTGAATTTTTTAGCAATAAAACTCTTTCAAATATGTCAGACATGATATTTGTTTATTGTTTCTGCAGATAAGTTGCGCATTCAGTTAACCATGGGTCTGATCTGTCCTTAATCCATTTGATTAATGTATTCAGATTATCAAACTGTAGCCGTTCATGTCTCATTTTTTTCACAGGAGCACATTCTTCATATAAAGGCAGTATAAGTGATGCGATTTCCTGATTGTTAATCATGGTGAGTAACTCACAGGCATTCGAAAATTGCCGTTTGTCGTCACTGTTGAGACCAGCGCGAATCAGCGTTATGTCTTCATCGTGACTAGATGACTGTATGGCAAAGAGTGAAAGGTCGGAAATCTCTGCAGTACGTTCTTCTAGTGCATGTGTTAAAAGGATCATGGCAGGTTCTTGGTTTCTGTGTGATTCCTTCAGGTATTGAACTGCATATTTTATATTTAATGCATCATGTGCAAATGACAGGCTTATAGCATGCATTGTTCTAGAGTCGCATCCAGCTTCCATGAGATATTCGAGCATGGTTTGTTGTACTTTAGGAGACCCAGTTTTATTACTTATCAATAAGCTCTGAATGTAGGCGATATCGTCAAGCTGATGAGAGGCGAGTATTTCGATAGCCGATGTTCTAACGTTAGGATGCGGGTCTTCTAGTGCAGTTAGCAGTAGTGAGTTACGTTTTTTTTCTGATAATAAAGGTGCCGATTTTATGCATGATTTTCTTATCATCCAATTGGTATGGTTGTAGAGGTTTAATATTGTATCTTCTATATCATCAAAGCTGCCTGCAGGCCATGTCGATAATACATTTAGAGCAATTCGGATAAATCTTATTTCACTGTGGAGCAGCATATCCTTGATTTTTTGCTTAACAGTCTCGAGCAGTGGCGGAGTGCGATAGAGTTCTTTAAATTCAGGAATGATAAGCTCGACAGCTGGCATATAATTTTCTACATGTGCGTTTTCCAGTAATAATATCCATTCATCGACTGCAGTTTCGATAAGCTCAGGTATCGGGTAGTACAATGTGCCGTAGATTCCAGCAGCTTTA
Organism: Gammaproteobacteria bacterium; assembly: GCA_030595325.1. GTDB lineage: Bacteria > Pseudomonadota > Gammaproteobacteria > SZUA-229 > SZUA-229. The sequence goes on from JAUVDN010000042.1 coordinate 9,997, forward strand.
ATCCTCGGGTTCTCATCACTTAACAGCGTAGCTACCTGATTTTTTTCTTCTGGTACTCGTGATTGAAAAAGAGCTTTATACAAAGTTGCATCCAGATGCTTATCTCCTTTCCCTAATTCTGTCTTGAGGTAATCGTTCAGATTAGCGGATTCGATAGGCTGTAATATTTTCACCATCTGATCTTTAGTTGCATTACTCGCTTTATTCATTCGTTTAGGAATCAGATTTGCTGCACGACCAGGATTTGATTTGCTTAATATGCGGGCATAGATGATGCTGATGTTATCCTCATCATTCATTAACCCCTGTTCGATGTCTTTTATTAATTCATCCTGATTTCCCTCCATGAAATTGTTTGTTTGCTTGTCGGGAATGAATAGGCGTTTTTTCAGGTTCGATAAAATTTCTTCTGCATAAGCAGCATTCATCTTTTTATTAAAAAATAAATAAGCAAGTGAGCAGACTAAACCTACGATAAGGAAGTTTTGAATATTGTTTGAATCTTGCGCAAACAATAGAAAAGTGCCTGCACAGGCAAGGCCTAGTGGTATTACTGTAATGACCGATATGGCCTGTGCGCGACCTTGTACTTGTGTTGGCAGAGAAGAGATGAATATATTGCGAACTGGTTTTGCGAAAGCCGGCATTAGTGTTTCTTTATTGATGCTGGCAATGATTGCAGACGGTAGTAGGAAGCTGAAAAGTAAACTCGAGTAACTAAAGATACTGGTTAACGGAAAAATATAGTTGACCTTTTTAATTCCGTGATCACGAATTATGCGGTTTGTTAAAAATAATTGGATGAGTAATGCAAACATACCTGTTACCGCAGTTAGTATGCCAAAAAATGCACTGAGACTTTCTTCGGTTTGAAAACTTTCTGTGTAAACGCTATTAACTGCATAGGCAAGAATGTATACCGATATCACCATAAAAAATAGGCTAAGCGAAGACATGCGTAATAGGCGTGATGTTTTTAGTAACCTCATACCCTGGCTAACCTGTGTTATTGATTGTGTTAGTTTTGATTTACTTTTTCTACCTGCTCTGAAATAGGGAGAGACACCATTACGCCTATGCCAGTAACTGATTGCTATGTAGCTGAGTATTAAAAGCAGCATCCATACTAGCATCATATTTTCTACGCCTAATAGTGGTGCAGTAGTAGCCAATAGGATGCCGCCAAAGATAATGCCTATCTGATGCCCAGCTAGAATAATCGGGGTAAGCCTTTTTGATTGTGTCTGTACAAGGTTTTGGTTCAGGTAAACGGCGCAGTGGATTAGTAATAGTTCTGAAGCAACTTCATAGAGCAAGAAGAAGGCGGGATAGACGATATCGGTAGCACCGGTACCCGTGGCATACCAGTTTCCGAAAAGTAAAACAGCTAACGTGATAAATAATATCTTATAGAATTTTTCTGATGGCAGGCAGTCAACGAACGCTGCATACAAAAGGCTTACAGAGCACAGGATGATGCTGGTTATGATAAACATCAACGGTAAGTATTCAATACCGTAGCGTTTGAAGAATAGAGCTTCAGAAGCACCCCGGCCTATAGCCATGCCTGCGCCGACAAAGAAAAATAGTACGAGGAAATAGAGTACCTGACTTTGTTCGCCATTTTTTATTAGCAGTAAGTCTGTTATTCGCCGTACCATGTCTGTATTTTTTAACTTCCCTGCTATATAAGTTGTTGATAATATAAGTAAAAGTCTGGAAGACAAAGTATAAACCTTTTTCGTATACTGGGTGCTCTTTAAAATTTAAACAATTTACTGATGGGTGGTGGCTAGGTTATGCAATGTTCTAAAGCGTTATTTCTTGATAAAGCCTCGATGTACCCAGATGATCTTGATTTTTCGTTATTGGATGATGTGGCTAGTTGGCAGTGGTTCAATAATATAAATTTTGATGATCTGCAGCACTGTATAGGGGGTGCTGAAATAATTGTTACTAATAAAGTTTTGATGAATAAGGCGCTAATTAATAAAGCCAGTTCGTTAAAGTTAATCTGTGTTGCTGCAACCGGGATTAATAATATTGACCTTGATGCCGCGAAGCGCAGAGGTATCAAAGTTTGTAATGTTCGTGCCTATGCTACACATTCTGTCACGCAGCATATTTTTTCTCTTATTCTTTTACTTAATCAAAAACTACTGCCATATAGAAAATCTGTCATCAATGGTGAATGGTCGCATAGTGATTTCTTTTGTTATTTTGGATTACCTATCAATGGGCTCGAAGGTAAAACGCTAGGCATAGTCGGTTACGGTGAATTGGGGAAGGCAGTAGCAAAGCTCGCCAAGTGTTTTTCCATGGAAGTGTTGGTCGCGCAAAGTCATGATACGTCGGTAACGCAGGCATCACAGGAAAAACGCGTAGATTTGAAGACTTTGTTAGCTGAATCGGATGTGGTTTCGTTGCATTGTCCATTAACGGAGAGCAATCACAATCTGATTGCTAAGGATGAATTGTTATTAATGAAAGCAGACGCTATATTAATTAATGCTGCACGCGGTGGGCTTGTTGATGAGTTGGCACTGTTGGACGCACTTAAAAATGGTGTGATTGGCGCCGCTGCTTTAGATGTGCTCGATCAGGAACCGCCTGCTGAGGATAACCCGCTGATTAACTATCAGGCGGATAATTTGATTATTACACCGCATATTGCCTGGGCAAGCAGGCAGTCTCGGCAAAAACTGGTTAATGAAATAGCGGAAAACATTCGGGCTTACCAGCAAGGTATACCGCGTAATATAGTGGTGTAGAGAATCTACTCTCCAATAATAGTGATGGTCAGATTACGTTCGTTTGGTTGAGAGGTTCTTTCCCATAGATAGATGCCCTGCCATGTGCCTAATATCGGTTTGCCGCGATTGATAGGAAAGGAAATAGAAGTTTGTAATATCGCGGCTCGCATTTCATCTGGAATGGCGTCCATACTTTTGTTGATGTCATCGGTAGTGCCATCACTGCTAGGAGCTAGCTGTGCTAGAAAGTCGATAGTCTGTTTTTTTACTTGCTCATCAGCGGTGTCATAAATCAATAAACTGCTGAAGCTGTTATGGATGAATAGCTGACAGGTGCCGACTTTTATTTTTGACTCTGTAATTAAGTCGCTGATTACATCGGTGATGTCGTTCGCCCCTTTTTCTTGTGGCGCTATTTTAATTGTCTCTTGGAATACCATTCTTTTTTGTTTGTTGGCAACTATCTTTGATAGTTAACTCTGGCAGCTTAAAATTACTCGCCCATGATAGTAACAGCAATATTACGTTTATGAGGATTAGTCCGATGTTCCCATAAGAATATACCTTGCCACAGTCCCAGGTCACATTTACCTTTGTGGACAGGTATCGACAAAGAGCTCTGCGTTAATATGGTGCGAATGTGAGCGGCCATATCGTCCGGGCCTTCATCTTTATGTTTGAACAGGCTGTCACCGTCTTTAACCAGTCTAGCCATATAGGCATCTAAATCTTCACGAACTGTTTTGTCGGCGTTTTCACATAGTATTAAAGAAGCGCTGGTATGTTGTATAAAGACGTGACAAATGCCCGATTTTAACCCTGATTTCTCGATGGTATCGTTAATCTGCTGCGTGATGTTGTAGGTGCCTCTGCCTGTTGTAGAAAAGCGCAGTTTTTGTTGGTGTAGCATTGAATTTTCCTTTAAACATATAGTGAATGAATGGCATAGATATTCTAGTCAAAGCATAGAATAATTTGGACATTAGGGCGTTAAACAGTGCTTAAAGTTCAATGTTATCTGCTGAATAATTTCAAACCATGCATCCTTATTGTCTTTGATACTTAGACCCAGAGGATCTAAAGCCACAGTTTTAATGCTGGTTTGGTTTGTTATTGTGTCGATGATATCTGGTTTAGGTGCTTGAAAAACCATGCACTGAATATTGTTTTTCTTAATCTGATCTTTGATATGACTTAACCGCTTCAAGCTGACCCCGGTTTCTTCATTACTTACGATGGCATCGATATAATTTAGATTGTATTCATTTTCGAAATACTGAAACGCATCATGGTAGGCGATAAACGGCAAAGTGCTGGATTTAAGTTCCGCTGTTGTTTGTTCGGAAGTCCGGCGGATTTTTATAATCAGCTTCTCTAAATTATCGCTATATTTATTGGAGTTTATTGAATCATTAAGAATTAATTGCTCGGTAATGTGTTTGCTTATCGCTACCGCATTATTGGGAGACAGCCAGATATGCGGATCTATATTTGTGCCTATGCTTTGATAGTCTGAGGAGTGGTCTGAGTGATGGTTTTTATCTGCTGTGCGGGCTACGAGCAGGTTGATACCTGATGATTGTGTCGCCTGTACCTTGACCGCAGGTTGTTGTTGTATGACTTTGTTTAGATAGCTCTCCATCTGTGGTCCTATCCAGACAATCATTTTGGCGTTTGCCAGTAAACGTCGTTCGGAAGGGCGCATGTTGTAATGGTGGGGAGATTGTGCCTGATTCATCAATAATACAGGTGTTTCTATTCCTTCTGTTAGGTGGGCGACGAGTGAGTACAGTGGTTTTATGGTGACGACGATGGTTCTTTCACTGTTGTTGGCCCAGGCTGCTGAGCTGACTGTCAGTAAGATTAAAAAACAGTAGCTAGTGAGGGTTCTCAACACGTAAGTTGATTTTCGTATTTGATGCATAATTGAATATTATCTGATGTTCAGTGATTTGGCTGCGCCCTGATTGTGCTAAGTAGCGAGTCGCAGCCATGATTAACGGTTTAACTAAAAACGTGTGATGACTGTATATAATCCACATATTACCATGTAACATCCACCGTATATGAGTGCAGCAAGTGAACAACCAGCTGAAAATATGGCCTTATTGGTCGCGGATAGTATCGGTTATGTTATTCGTGGTAAGACTATACTCACCGAAGTGAGCCTGCAGGTTCACCATAGAGAAATCATTACTCTAATCGGCCCAAACGGTGCCGGTAAAACCAGTCTGATACGAATATTACTCGGGCTTACTCAGGCCAGTTCTGGCACGGTAAAAAGACAAAATAATCTACGCGTCGGATATGTCCCTCAGGGAATCAATGTCTCTGATGTTATGCCGTTGCGGGTGTGTGACTTTTTAAATGTCACGGGTTTGTACAGTGTTGAACAATGCCAGCAGATGCTTGCTGAAGTTAGTTGTGAGTATTTGCTGACATCACCAATTCAGAATATCTCTGGCGGTGAGATGCAGCGTGTTTTGTTAGCGCGTGCACTGTTAAAAAAACCACAGCTACTCGTGCTTGATGAACCAGCTTCCGGTATGGATATAATCGGTCAACAAGGTTTGTATGAAAGCATTCGTAATATCCGTGACAAACATGATTGTGGCATCTTGATGGTGTCTCATGATTTGCATCTGGTGATGGCTGCGACAGATCGAGTCATCTGTTTGAATACGCATATCTGTTGTACTGGCCATCCTGATGATGTTAGTGAACATCCAGAATATTTAAAACTGTTTGGTGACGCGATTGATGGGCTGGCTTTATATTCTCACCACCATGATCACGAGCATGATATTCACGGCAACATAGTTGCCTCTGAGCACTGTCATAGTTGTGAACATAATGAAAATGCCGGTGATGACCATGACCATGATCATGGGCGTAAAGCGACGCAGGATAAAAAATGATAGATGATTTTATCCTGTATGCACTGCTAGCCGGTATCGCGTTAGCGCTCGTTGTTGGACCTTTAGGCAGTGTTGTTGTCTGGCGCCGCATGGCATATTTTGGTGATACTTTGGCGCATGCTGCTCTATTGGGCGTGGCACTTGCAGTGGCGTCTGATCAATTACCTATGGCAGGTGTTGGCATCATCGGTGTTGTGATGGCGGCCTTATTGTTCTGGCTTGAAAAGCAAAGAGATTTATCAACCGATACCTTGCTGGGTATACTTTCTCATAGCGCATTAGCATTGGGGTTAATTGTGTTATCGGTTCTACAGTCGCAGGGTTTTAATATTAATTTAATGTCGTATTTATTTGGTGACCTGTTGGCCGTTGACCAGGCCGATTTATTACTGATGTATGGCAGTGTGCTTGTTATTCTTTTGGTATTCAGTCAGATTCTTTCCTCACTGATTTCAATATCAGCGAATGAAGAGTTAGCACGAATCGATGGTGTTGCAGTCGAGAAAATTCGATTTGTATTTATGATTCTATTGGCTCTGGTGGTTGCGGTAGCGTTGAAGGTAGTTGGTATTCTTTTGATTACAGCGTTATTGATTATTCCGGCTGCTACAGCCAGATTGTTTTCAAAGTCACCGAAACAGATGGTTGTTATGTCGGTATTAGTGGCAATTGCAGCGGTTGTTCTCGGCCTTTACTCATCCATGAAATGGGATTTTCCAACCGGGCCGGCGATAGTGGTATCAGCTTCGTTTCTGTTTTTTATTTCAAGGTTATTAAATCGTAGTGACACTTAGGTTATCAGCTATAAAATAGTGTTTATCTGGTTTTTATTTTTTTAATCGCATCGACCACCTCTTCGTAGGCATGCTGTGCGATTTCGTTTCTGGTTTTTCCGGCACTGTCTATTGGTTTAAGGAAGTGCACTTCAACATCAATCGTTGCTGTTCTGGTTATAAGATTGTATGACTCGCCGATAGTTGTATTGCCGGTAAAGAGAGCAACAGGGTTCACTTCCAGTTTATTGGTTTCAGTATTTAGCCGGGGATAAAATATTGCTATTGGTTGTACTGTTGCGTTGGCATCGATGGCGCTCTGCATTAAGCGACTGTGAAATTTTTTTATGTGGCCGTCAGTGGTTGTGCCTTCAGCGAAAATAAGACCATTATGTTGTTTTTTTAATGCATCCGTAATCTCACTGCTGGCATCAGAGGCCGAATTTTTTTTGCCGCGTTTTATATATAAGGTTCCGCCGCGTGTAGCTAACCAGCCGAACAGGGGCATTTCTTTTACTTCGTGTTTTGACAGAAAGTGAGTGGGTATCAGGCTGCCAAGTACGAGGACGTCTAGCCAGGATATATGATTAGAAATAAACAGGGTTTTTTCTGGCAGTGCTGTGCCGTAGGATTTTATTTTTACACCGAAGATGCGAGTTGTTATGCCAAGCCATTTTTTTACTATAGTGCTGGCAATGCCACTGGGCGGGATGGTTTTACGGAGGAAAATAACGGTAAGTACGATACCTATTATCAGCCATAAGCCAAATAGGATTGATCGGTATTGTTTCCTCAGTGTAGATATTAGCGCTGACATTTATGAAGTTACTATGGTTACTTTGTTTTGCCATCAAAAACATTTGAGACGGCCTGGCTAATCAAACCTGGCTAATCAAACCGCATTGAAAGGTCGATAGCTTTTACGTCTTTTGTTAATGCGCCGGTAGAAATATAATCTACGCCTGTTTTGGCGACTTCCTCGATAGTATCAAGAGTTATATTTCCTGAAGCTTCAGTGATAATTTTTTTCTTACAGATTTTTACCGCATCTTTTAATGCTTTGATATCAAAGTTGTCCAGTAGTACGCGGTCAGCTTTTGCATCCAGTGCCTGTTGTAATTCATCCATGTTTTCTACTTCGACTTCTATCTGTAATTCAGGGTTATGGAAGCGGGCTTCATTGACGGCAGACTGAATGCCTTCACAGGCATTGATATGGTTTTCCTTTATTAGGAAGGCATCGAACAGGCCCAGGCGATGGTTCTCACAGCCACCACAGGAAACTGCATATTTTTGTGCCATACGTAAACCGGGAATGGTCTTTCTTGTATCCAGTACTTTTGTTTCGGTATTGCTTACCTTGTTTGCATATTGTGCAGATAGAGTAGCTGTCGCAGATAATGTTTGAACGAAGTTAAGCGCGGTGCGCTCCCCGGTGACAATATTTTGAGATGAACCGCTGATGGTGCAGATGATCTGATCGGCTTCTATTTCATCACCATCATCGACGCACCAGTCGATAAGTATTTCTTCATCAATCTGGCGATAGGTTTCTTCAAACCAGTCAAGGCCGCAGAAAGTGCAAGCTTCGCGGCTGATTACGGTCGCTAATGAAATATTATCTTGCGGGATTAGTTCGGCAGTTATGTCGCCTTCGCCAACGTCTTCCTTGAGAGCATTGAAAACATTTTCTTCAATAATGCTTTGCGGTACCGGTAAAAAAACCATAAATCAGGATGCCATAGTCAGAGTGTCATAGAATGGGAAGTTAGGGTTGCATAATTTAAACTAGTTTTTTGCAATAAGCTTTTGAGTTACGTTGATAGTTGTAGAGTGATTTTTTTTCTATCGGTAAATCACTGGTGCTACATTCGACGAAGCCACGTTCGATAAACCAGTGCATGGCTTGTGTGGTTAACGTGAATAATTTTTTTATGTGTTTCTTTCTGGCTTGCCATTCGATGTGCTGCAGCAGGTCATCACCGCGACCGTGCACCTGATAATCTTTATGCACGGCAAGGCAGGCAAGTTCGGCGGATTCTGATTCTGCAAAAGTGAAAATAGCTGCACAGGCAATAATCATTCCATCACGCTCAATGACGGTAAAGTTTTCTATATCAAGCTCCAACTGTTCGCGTGAACGTTTGACCAGCACACCTTCTTTTTCCAAAGGTGAAATCAATTCCATGATGCCGCCGATGTCATCGATAACTGCTGTGCGTAGACCTTCGTAGTTTTCTGCAGTGACCAGTGTGCCGATACCGTCTCGGGTATATAACTCTAACAATAATGCGCCATCCGTCTGCCGGCTGAGCAGGTGAACGCGACGCACGCCGCCACGGCAAGCCTGCGCCGCATTATTTAGATGTGACTGTGTTTCTAGCGTTTTATTAGCCGTTTCGCTGTTGTCTTTTTTGGAGCGGTGGTTGTTTGACCACGCTTCGGCCTGTGGTAGATTTAATTGCTGTAACAGGCCGCCATCTTTGTCGGTAACGTGGTTGCTCTCCATAACAAAGATCAGTTTGTCTGCATTGAGCGCGATAGCTGTTTCGGTGGCAATTTCTTCTGCGCGTAAGTTAAATATTTCACCGCTAGGGGAGTAGCCAATAGGTGAGATTAAAACCACATTGTTATTTTTCAGGTGCTGATTGATTGCTCCAGCATCAACGCTTCGAACATTGCCTGTTTGACAATAATCAACACCATTGCGTATACCGTAAGGCTGAGCGGTGACAAAGTTGCCGGAGACAACGCGTACGGATGCGCCAGCCATTGGTGTATTAGGAAGCCCCATGGATAATTTAGCTTCGATGCCCATGCGTACCTGACCGACAGCTTGTTCCACAGCGGGCATATGCTCATTTAAAGTAATGCGCAGATTGTCAGAGAATTTAGATTTTATGCTTAAGGTATTGAGTTGCTGTTCGATTTGCGGGCGAGCGCCATGAACCAGTACGACACGCACGCCGAGACTGCCGAGCAATGTTATATCGTGTATCAGGTGAGCAAAACTTTCTTGTTCAACGGCCTCACCGCCAAACAGGATGACAAAAGTGCGGCCACGATGAGCGTGAATATAGGGCGCAGATTGCCTGAACCAGTCAACATGTCCACTGCTGATTGCGTTATTAACCGGGTTGTTTATAGTTTTTTTGTCCACCAAATTGATCTCAGAGCTACTTTCGTCGCGTTATAGCTTGTAATATACGCGATTCTGTTTTCACTTCAACACTAAATATTAGAGTATAGAAGGTTCAGCCCCCCGGTGGGTATAAAGGTAGATTAAAAATGGCAAATGATACTGATAATAAAAATACACGTAAATTTTCATCAATCATCGTTGATGGTGTAGCGCAGGCGCCGAGCCGTGCAATGTTGCATGCCGTTGGATTTGAAGATGCAGACTTTAAAAAACCTCAGGTAGGTATTGCTTCTACATGGAGCATGGTGACGCCTTGTAATATGCATATCAACAAGCTGGCTGATGATGCGGCTCGCGGTGCGAACCAGGCCGGTGGCAAGAGTATTATCTTTAATACCATCACGGTATCCGATGGTATTTCAATGGGTACACCAGGTATGCGTTACTCGCTGGTTTCGCGTGAAGTTATCGCTGACTCAATCGAAACGGTAACTGGCGCGCAAGGTTTTGACGGTGTTGTTGCTATCGGTGGTTGTGACAAGAATATGCCGGGCTGCATGATTGGTCTATCACGACTGGACCGTCCTTCGATTTTTGTTTATGGCGGTACCATCAAACCGGGTGCCAAGCGCCGTGATATCGTTTCTGTGTTTGAAGCAGTGGGTGGTCATGCTGCAGGTAAAGTCTCTGATGCTGAGTTAAAAGAAGT
>JAUVDN010000088.1 GCA_030595325.1 Gammaproteobacteria bacterium
CCGTCGTTATTAATATATCCTAAAGAGCCTGTGTAAGCGCCTCTTGCCTGTTGCTCCATCTCAGCAAGTATTTCAATGCAGTGTATCTTAGGACAGCCCGTAATCGTGCCGCCGGGAAACACAGCGCGCAAAACATCAATAGGTGATTTGTCTTTAACAATCTTACCGCGGATGTTAGAGACGATATGATGAACATGCTCCCAACTCTCCAGAACCATTAATTCATTTACTTCTATGCTGCCCGGCTGGCAGACACGACCAAGATCATTTCTCTCCAGATCGATAAGCATTATATGCTCAGCCTGTTCTTTCGGGTGTGAAAGCAATTCCTCAGCAAGCGCTTCATCACTTTGATGGTTTTCATCTCTCGGTCTTGTTCCTGCGATAGGCCTTGTTTCGACTATATCATTATTTAATGAAACCAGACGTTCTGGAGAAGAACTTATAATCGTCATATTTTGCAGACAGGCCATAGCTGCAAAAGAAGACGGGTTATGTTTTGACAGAGCAGAAAATAATGTTGCATCATCAATCTTATCTTTTAATATCGCCTGCCATTGTCTCGATAGATTAGCCTGAAAAATATCACCATCAACAATATATTGTTTTATCTTTTCTACTTGCTGAAGATATGCATCTTCGTCTGATTCTATAAGCGATTTTAGCTTTACCTTCTCACCTACTGGATTCGATTTGTCTATTTCATCTTTTAATGAAAGATAATCCTGCTCTAATTCATCAAGCAGATGCTCATAACCCTGTTCAGCCACTGCAATCAGCTGGTGGTTACATTTATCAAAAATCAATGCTGCCGGACACCTTGCAGCAACAGCTAGTGGTTGCTTCTCCTTTAACACGGGCAAGGTCAAACAGGGCTCTATCTCTTCAACCATTTCATAAGATAGATAGACAAACCAGCCACCGGTGAATGGCAGTGTTTTTTCATCTGACGCTGCCTCAGTTTTGTTGTTTTGATAGTGTTTCTCGAGAGTTTGAAAGAAACTGCTCTCAACGGGTATTTCACTATCGCTGCAACTTATCGATTTATCTGAATTGAGCGTAATAGTGTATTGTGGGCAGGCAATTAAAATATCAAATTGCGTATTATCTTGACGGGTCGCGCTACTCGTTAAAAGATAAGGATAACGTTGGGAATTAAGTTGATTGAACAGCGACAGATTTAAGACGTCAGTCTTTGCGGTATTTTTTGTTAGTAGCCGCGTATTAAATGACACGGAAGCTTCTGCCGATAATTTTAGATTTTAATATTTAAGCGCTTAAGCTTTAAGCACTTAATTTTTTGAAGATTAAGGTTCCGTTAGTGCCACCAAAACCAAATGAATTTGATAAGGCACAATCGATCTTCATTTCGCGAGCAGTGTGAGGAACATAATCTAAATCACAACCTTCACCAGGATTGTCGAGATTGATGGTAGGCGGAGCTACCTGATCTTTGATCGACATCACTGCAAAAACTGCCTCGATACCACCAGCAGCGCCTAACAGGTGACCTGTCATCGATTTTGTCGAACTAACAGCTACTTTATTCGCATGCTCACCTAGAGCATATTTTACTGCTGTCGTCTCTGCTACATCACCTACAGGTGTTGAAGTGCCGTGAGCATTTACATAATCGATATCTTCTGCGTTTAGACCGGCATCCTTCATCGCCAGCTTCATGCACTTACCCGCACCGCTGCCGTCTTGCAGTGGCATGGTCATATGGTATGCATCACTGTTGTAACCGAAACCGGCAACTTCCGCATAGATCTTTGCGCCACGAGCTTTAGCATGTTCGTATTCTTCCAGCACCAGTACACCGGCACCATCACCTAAGACAAAACCATCACGGTCCTTATCCCATGGACGACTAGCCGCAACCGGGTCATCGTTACGAGTGGAAAGTGCTCTGGCTGCAGCAAAGCCTGCAATACCTAATGGTGATGATGCCATCTCAGCACCACCAGCAAACATTACATCAGCATCACCGTAAGCAATAATGCGCGCAGACTCGCCAATACTGTGTGTACCGGTAGAACAGGCAGTAACAATTGATATGTTTGGACCTTTGGCGCCATAACGTATCGAGAAGTTACCTGAAATCATATTGATAATTGAGCCAGGTACAAAAAATGGAGATATCTTACGTGGACCGCCATTGTTCAACTTTTCGTTATTTACTTCGATCATCGGCAGACCACCGATTCCAGAACCAATAGCAGTACCGATTCTATCGGCATTTTCTTCGGTAATTTCTAAGCCAGAGTCTTTTAATGCTTCATCCGCAGCAAACAGACCGTAATGAATAAAGGTATCCATCTTTTTAAGGTCTTTTGCAGGTATAACAGAGGTAGCATCGAAATCTTTTACCGTTGCAGCAATAGTGCAGGCAAAACCGGTAGTATCGAATTTATCAATCGAAATTACACCACTTTTACCAGCAGTGATGTTTCCCCACGTTTCTTTTAAATTATTACCAACTGGCGAGACAATACCAAGACCAGTGACAACGACGCGACGACCTGTGGGGCAATTAGACATAGTAGCCTCTTTTAGCTTAGTTCTGAAAACTTAAGTTAGCTAACTTAAGTTTTTAAACAAGACGACTGCCAGCACAGAATGGCAAGCAAGCGAAATATTTAGAGTTTTAATAATAAAACATCAGCCTTGCATCGCGCCTGGTCAATCCCGGGCACTGACGCAAAACTGATATTTAGAGGTTTTAGCTAGCGTGTGCGTTGATGTAGTCTACAGCTTGCTGAATATTTGTAATCTTTTCAGCTTCTTCATCAGGAATCTCACACTCAAATTCTTCTTCAAGAGCCATAACCAGCTCTACTGTATCAAGTGAATCTGCACCAAGTTCATCAACAAACGATGCATCATTAGTCGCTTGCTCTTCAGTTGCACCCAACTGCTCAATTACAATTTTACGAACGCGTTCTTCAGCTGTGCTCATTATTTTTCCTCAGGTTTTGACCGCTTTGTTCATCAATGCGGCCATGTAAAATTAGTCCAAATTTTAATACTTGGATAGGTATTTTTTAAAGTTGCGCGGTATTCTAGTGAATTAAAGCAGTAGTTGCCAGCTAAATTCCACAATTAATAACCGATATTTATAGATTAATTATAACGTTTAAAAGCAAGACGTTACAACACATATTTAAAGTAATTTATAACAAGAATATTGCTTAATAGTTAAGCAATTACTCAATTCCAGCAAGAATATTGCCTATGGCATGTACATTCCACCGTTTACATTGATAGTTTCACCCGTTATATATGCCGCCGCAGGCCCTGCTAAAAAGCTAACTGCTGCTGCAATATCCTCAGGATTACCTAGACGACTAAGCGGAATTTGACCAATCAAAGCCTCTCTTTGCTCTTCGGGCAACTCTTTAGTCATATCTGTATCGATAAACCCCGGCGCAACACAGTTAACCGTAATATTGCGTGAGCCAATCTCTCTGGCAAGTGATTTTGTGAAGCCCAGCATACCGGCCTTGGTCGCAGAATAATTAGTTTGCCCCGGATTACCAGTCATACCAACGACCGATGCGATGTTAATGATGCGCCCTTTTCTGGCTTTCATCATCTTGCGTATAACCGCTTTAGATAGACGATAGATTGATGTCAGGTTTGTTTCGATAACATCACTCCACTGATCTTCTTTCATCATCATCAGCAATGTATCTTTTGTAATACCCGCATTGTTAACCAATATAGATACATCACCAAAATCATCTGTAATTGCTTTCATGACAGATGAAATCGAATCAGCATCAGTTACATTAAGACACATGCCTTTGCCACCAAGCGATGACAGATAAGATGTGATGTTGTCAGCACCACCGTCTGAGGTTGCAGTGCCGATAACTGTTGCACCTCGCGCAGCTAACTGCTCTGCTATGGCTTTACCGATACCACGGCTTGCGCCTGTTACCAATGCGATTTCACCTTCCAGCTCTTTACTCATAAATCTATACTCTTAAATTCTTTAAAAAACTAATATTAAATCTTTGATGTTATTCCGCTGTCGATGTTATTCCACTGACATAGAATCGAGGAACTTTTGCATCGATGCCATAGAATCCAATGAATAACTTTTTACTTCTTTATTAATACGACGAGTTAAACCACCCAGCACTTTGCCTGGTCCACATTCTACAACCACATCGGCACCATCTGTAATAATTTGAATCGTATGAGTCCATTGAACAGGGTTATGTAATTGTTTAACTAATGCATCTCGAATATCATCAGGATTATCGTGAGATTTTGCATCGACGTTATGTATAACCTGAACTTTAGGTGTATTTATTGTCACACCTTTTAAGTATTCTGCTAATTCATCTGCAGCAGGTTTCATCAATGAGCTATGTGATGGCACACTAACTGGCAATGGCAAAGCACGTTTAGCACCCTCTTCTTTTAACAGCTCCATTGCTTTTTCTACTGCTGCCGTAGCGCCAGCGATAACGACCTGACCCGGCGAATTAAAATTAACGGCTTCTACCGGCGCGCCAAGTTCACTCGATACCTGCTCACAAATTGTAATAACGGCATCATCGTTTAAACCGATGATTGCAGCCATCGCACCCTCGCCCTCGGGTACAGCGGCTTGCATCAACTGGCCACGTTTCGAAACCAGTTTAATTGCATCGGCAAAACTAATGGCTTCTGCAGCGACCAGAGCGGCATACTCACCCAGACTATGACCGGCAAACACCATCGGCATTAGTAGACACTGCTGAGCCATAACGCGCATAACAGCGATGTCAGCAGCCAGCATGATTGGTTGCGTTATCTCAGTTTTATTTATTTTTTCTATAGGTCCGTTACAGACAATATCCCAGCAGTCATAACCCAAAACATCCGATGCTTCTTTAAATGTTTCTTCGATCTGCGGCCATGTTTCGGCATAGTCAGACAACATGCCAATCGATTGTGAGCCCTGACCAGGGAATACAACCACAATATTCATACCGTCCATTTTTATACCCTACTTATTAGAAATTATTATAAAAATAATGCGTTTGGATTATTTTAAATCCAGCACATCCTGCATGTCATACAAACCATTACCTTTAGCCTCTAGCCAAATTGCCGCGCGCACCGCGCCATTGGCAAATGTCATGCGACTTGATGCTTTATGGGTAATCTCAACACGCTCGCCGATACCGGCAAACATTACGGTATGATCACCGACGATATCACCTGCGCGAATGGTTTCGAAACCAATTGTCTTACGATCACGCTCACCGGTAACACCTTCACGGCCATACACCGCACACTCGTCAAGGTTACGATCTAACGCATCCGCAACAACTTCGCCCATACGTAATGCAGTGCCTGACGGCGCATCAACTTTGTGACGATGATGTGCTTCTATAATTTCGATATCCACATCATCACCTAAGACGCGTGCCGCAATATCCAATAACTTAAAACACAGATTCACACCTACACTCATGTTCGGTGCGAATACGACACCGATAGACTCAGACGCCTTTTTGATCTGTTGTTTTTCTTCATCGCTGAAACCAGTGGTGCCGATAACAATATTTTTACCGTTGGCAACACAAGTAGCTAAATTTTGTAAGGTAACTTCTGGACGGGTGAAATCAATCAAAGTATGAAAATCATCAGTGACTTGTGACAGCTGAGAGACCAGGATTTTATTTAAGGTTCCAACTCCAGTCATCTCGCCCGCATCGCGACCAACATATGGACTGCTTTCATGCTCGATAGCAGCGCCTAACTGGCAGTTTGAATTTTCATAACTAGCTTGAATTAAGTTACGCCCCATACGACCTGCGGCGCCAGTTATTGCAAGATTTAACATCTTAAACCCCAATGCTTTTTATTATTTTTTGTAGTTTGCCATTATACAACACTGAGCAAAACATAGTTTTGCAGTTAATGCCCGTTTTTAAGCTTTTAAGTCGTCAAAAAAGCTCTTCATACGATCACCCCAGGATGCATTTTGCGGGCTGTGTTGTTTGCCGTCTTTCTGCAGTGACTTTTCAAATTCCTTAATCATATCTTTTTGTTTATTGCTTAGCTTCACTGGTGTTTCAACATTGACCCGACATAACAAGTCACCTGTCATACCACCCCTGACTGGTTTAACCCCTTTGCCACGCATACGAAATGATTTTCCCGTCTGCGTTTCTGCAGGAATTTTCAACCGAAGCTTACCGTTAAGCGTTGGCACTTCTATCTCACCACCTAGAGCCGCTGTGGCAATAGAGATTGGCATCTCACAGAACAGATCATTATCATCACGAGTGAAAATTGCGTGCTGCTTCACATGCATCTGTACATACAAATCACCGCTGGGAGCACCATGCTCACCTGCTTCACCTTCATTAGCCAGACGGATTCTGTCACCTGTATCAACACCTGCCGGCACTTTAACGGATAATGTTTTCTGCTCCTGTTTACGGCCCTGGCCGTGGCAATCAGGACATGGATCGCTAATCATCTTGCCCTTACCGCGACACTGTGGACAGGTCTGCTGTACGGCAAAGAACCCCTGTTGCATTCGCACCTGACCGGCACCGCCACAGGTGGTACAGGTTGTTGCCGAAGTACCTTCTTTTGCACCGCTGCCTGAACAGGTTTTACAACCGACCATGGTTGGCACACGAATTTTAACTTCTGTACCAAAAACCGCATCTTCCAGTGATAATTCAAGATTGTATTGCAAGTCAGAACCACGTTGCGCACGCTGACGACGGCCACCGCCACCACCGCCGCCGAAGATGTCACCAAAGACATCACCAAACACGTCTTCAAAACCGCCGGCACCCGCACCTTGGCGTCCGCCCATGGATGGATCTACGCCGGCATGACCATATTGATCATAAGCGGCACGTTTATTCGCATCGGATAGAATTTCATGCGCTTCTTTAGCTTCTTTAAATTTTTCTTCGGCTGCTTCTGAATCATCGGTATTACGATCCGGGTGATGTTTCATTGCCAGACGGCGATAGGCTTTTTTTAAATCCGCATCGCTGGCATCACGTGATACACCCAATGTTTCGTAATAATCTTTTTTAGACATAATTCTTATTCTTTAATACTTGTTTTTAATCTTTAACAAACTTTAATAATCTTTAATAAAGCCAGACATTTTTACTTATCATGGTTAACCACAAAAGCGCGGAGATACAGGGAAACATTTAAAAATGTTTTTAGCCCCTGCATCTCCGCGCTTACACGGCTAACTAGATGACTTTATTTGTCGTCTTTACCGTCGCCTTCTTTAACTTCTTCGAACTCGGCATCAACCACATCATCATCCGCTGCAGCGCCTTCGGCCTGTTCTGCACCTGCTTCTGCTGTTTGCTCAGCGTAAGCTTTTTCAGCAATCTTGCCAGCCACGTCTGTCAGTGCTTCAGTTTTCGCTTCAATCGCTTCTTTATCATCACCTTCCAGTGCTGCTTTCAGTTCAACGATTGCTGCTTCTGCAGCCGATTTTTCGTCCGCTTCAACTTTGTCACCAAGATCCTTGATTGACTTCTCGGTACCATGAATCATGTTTTCTGCAGTGTTCTTCGCAGTCACTAATTCATGTGCTTTCTTGTCTTCATCCGCATGCGCTTCTGCGTCTTTAATCATATTATCTACTTCATCATCAGACAGACCACTAGAGGCTTTAATCACGATTGACTGTTCTTTACCTGTCGCTTTATCTTTTGCAGATACGTTCAAGATACCGTTGGCATCGATGTCAAAAGATACTTCGATCTGTGGCACACCGCGTGGGGCTGGTGGAATATCCTGAAGATCAAAACGACCTAAAGATTTATTACCTGTTGCCATCTCACGTTCACCTTGTAATACGTG
Organism: Gammaproteobacteria bacterium; assembly: GCA_030595325.1. Taxonomy (GTDB): domain Bacteria; phylum Pseudomonadota; class Gammaproteobacteria; order SZUA-229; family SZUA-229. The sequence continues at coordinate 7,855 of JAUVDN010000088.1, forward strand.
AACCGTTACTGCAGCTTGATTATCATCTGCTGTTGAGAAAGTCTGCGCCGCCTTAGTCGGAATCGTTGTGTTCTTCTCAACCAGTTTGGTCATTACACCACCCATGGTTTCGATACCCAGTGACAAAGGCGTAACATCTAATAACAGGATGTCATTTACGTCGCCACCTAATACACCACCTTGAATCGCTGCACCCATGGCAACCGCTTCGTCAGGGTTAACGTCTTTACGTGGCTCTTTACCGAAGAACGCTTGTACTTCTTCCTGAACCTTAGGCATACGTGTTTGACCACCAACCAGGATGACATCATCGATGTCACTAAGAGAAAGACCTGAATCTTTAAGTGCCACTTTACATGGCTCGATAGTTCTAGCAATCAGTTCATCAACCAGACTCTCTAATTTTGCACGAGTCAGTTTGATGTTCAGGTGTTTAGGACCTGTTGCATCAGCCGTAATGTATGGCAGATTCACATCAGTTGATTGTGTTGAAGATAATTCGATCTTTGCTTTTTCTGCAGCTTCTTTCAGACGTTGCAGCGCTAATGGATCATTATGCAGATCAAAACCATTGTCTTTCTTAAATTCGTCAGCAAGGTAGTCGATTAGACGTGTGTCAAAATCTTCACCACCGAGGAATGTATCACCATTAGTCGCTAATACTTCAAACTGGTGCTCACCGTCGATCTCAGCGATCTCGATAATAGATACGTCGAAGGTACCACCACCAAGGTCATAAACCACGATTTTAGAATCGCCGCGGTTTTTGTCCATGCCGTAAGCAAGTGCTGCCGCCGTTGGCTCGTTGATGATACGTTTAACTTCAAGACCAGCAATCTTGCCGGCATCTTTTGTTGCCTGACGCTGTGAATCATTGAAATAAGCAGGTACGGTAATAACCGCTTCTGTCACTTCATGACCTAAGTATTCTTCAGCCGTTTTCTTCATCTTCTGCAGGATACGTGCAGATACTTCAGGCGCTGCCATCTTGTTGCCCTGAGCTTCTACCCATGCATCACCGTTGTCAGCCTTAACAATATTGTAAGGAACAAGTTTGATGTCACGCTGTACGACTTCCTCGTCAAAACGACGACCTATTAGACGTTTAACCGCAAATATTGTATTAGTTGGGTTGGTCACTGCCTGACGTTTAGCCGGAGAACCGACAACCACTTCATCTTCAGTGAAACCAACGACTGATGGCGTGGTACGTTCGCCTTCTGCATTTTCAAGAACTTTGACTGAGTCACCGTCCATAACGGCAACACAAGAGTTTGTTGTACCTAAATCTATACCTATAATTTTAGCCATTGCTGGTCTCCGATAATTTTCTATTCTTTAATTTTGCCAACTAAATAACTTTGAGTGTCGGCAGTAATATGTTTTGTTAGTTCTTATATGGGGCTGGTTTTACTAAATCCAAGCGATAATCAGCCAATTACGCAATTTTTTTAATGTTTTGTTCTTGTGCCTGTATTGATAGCTAAATCATGGCCCTAAAAGCAGTCTTTTTACACTTCTACCGCTTTAGAAACCATGACCATTGCCGGTCGAATCAGACGATCATTCAACGCGTAACCCTTCTGCATTACCGCTGTGACAGTATTTGGTTCAACATCTGCACTTGGCACCATGGTTACCGCCTGATGTTTAGCCGCATCAAACTTCTCATTGAGCGGATCAATTTCTTCGATACCCAGATTTTCCATCATTTTGGTGAGCATGCCCATGGTCATCTCCATGCCTTCACGTAAACTCTCTGCACTGGCATCTTCTGCGGCAAGCCCCATTCCCATACCGTCTATGACAGGCAGCATCTCATTGATCAGTTTTTCGGTACCATATTTGTGCGCATTTTCCACATCTTTAGCGTTGCGGCGGCGCAAGTTATCCATCTCTGCCTTAGCACGGATAAACTGTTCCCAGTTTTCACTGGCTTTGGCCTGCGCATCTTCTAATTG
>JAUVDN010000016.1 GCA_030595325.1 Gammaproteobacteria bacterium
GTGGCGGTATTTTCGTTTCCACTACCTGTTTTCCCAGCAACACCACATAACCTTCCTGTCGCTGTCCAACACCAGCCGTCTGATCATCGCTAAACTCAAAACTGTATAGGCGACAAATTTGTACGCCACCGCTCGGTCCTCTGCGCAACCAGCTGCGTTGTCTGGTCACCGTTGCATCCAAAAGCTGCAAACCAGCGCCCTCACATTTCCTTTTACATACGTGTAAAGCAATCTCATTACACTGCTGAGTATCCCACCAGTACCAAATACCGGCCAAAATTAACGTTATTAACAGTAAATCGTCCATCTTTAAGCATTACTTGACCCACAATGATTTCATCGTACAGCATTTTCCGATAAAATCACCAGATAATTAGACATATAATAATGAATTAACCCAACACGATTTGAGAGAACTTATGCTTGCCGATACGGAAACAGCTACTCGCCCTAGCTCCTATAGTTATGATGACCTACTAACTTGTAGCAGGGGTGAATTATTTGGCCCTGGTAACGCACAGTTGCCTGCGCCCAATATGCTGATGATGGATCGTATTACTCGTATTGCCGAAACCGGTGGTTCGTATGGCAAGGGTGAAATCCAGGCTGAGTTAGATATCAATCCCGATCTATGGTTTTTCAAATGTCATTTTGAAGGCGACCCTGTTATGCCGGGCTGTCTAGGTCTTGATGCCATGTGGCAGATGGTTGGCTTTCATCTAGGCTGGTTAGGTCACCCTGGCCGCGGTCGCGCATTAGGTGTTGGTGAAGTTAAATTTACCGGTCAGGTTTTGCCTACCGGTAAAACGGTGCAATATCAGATTGATATAAAACGCGTCATCGCCCGCGGTCTGGTCATGGGCATCGCTGATGCAACCATGTCTATCGATGGTCGTGAAATTTATGTGGCAAAAAATCTACGCGTTGGTCTGTTTACTTCGACAGAAGACTTTTAAAGAATTTAGCTAAGATTATAAATAAGGTTATAAACATGAAACGAGTCGTAATCTCTGGAATTGGAATAGTTTCCTGCCTCGGCAATGATAAAGATGCCGTACTGGAATCACTGCAACAAGGACGCTCTGGTATTAAATTCAAACAGGAATATGCTGACATGGGCATGCGCAGCCATGTGGCAGGCAGTGTTGATATCAATGTCGATGACTTTATCGACCGCAAAGTTAAGCGCTTTATGGGTGATGCATCGGCATACGCCTACATTGCAATGCAACAGGCCATCGATGACGCTAAACTGGACGAAAGCCTGGTTTCCAACATTCGTACTGGAATTATTATGGGCTCAGGCGGCGCTTCATCAGCAAATCAGGTGGCAGCCGCTGACATACTGCGCGAAAAAGGCATACGCAGAGTCGGCCCATACATGGTACCTCGTACCATGGCCAGCACTGTTTCTGCATGTCTGGCAACCCCTTTTAAGATCAAAGGTGTTAACTACTCAATCAGCTCTGCCTGTGCGACAAGTACACATTGCATAGGTAACGCTTACGAGCTTATCCAAATTGGCAAGCAGGACATCATCTTTGCCGGTGGTGGCGAAGAAGAACACTGGTCACTGAGTATGCTATTTGATGCGATGGGTGCACTTTCAACAAAATATAACGAAACACCTGATAAAGCTTCACGTACCTACGATGCAGACCGTGACGGTTTTGTTATCGCTGGCGGCGGTGCCTGCGTTGTTGTGGAAGAGCTTGAACACGCAATCAAACGTGGTGCACCAATCTACGCTGAAATCGTTGGTTACGGTGCAACCTCTGACGGTGTCGACATGGTCGCACCTTCAGGCGAAGGCGCTATCCGCTGTATGCAGATGGCGACTCAAGATATCGAAGAAAATCTTGATTATATTAACTCTCACGGCACCAGCACACCCGTTGGTGATTCAAAAGAGCTATACGCGATCAAAGAAGCTTTTGGCGAAAATATTCCACCAATCAGTTCCAGTAAATCGCTAGCCGGACATTCTTTAGGCGCTTCTGGCGCACAAGAAGCAATCTACACCATGCTGATGATGCAGAATAACTTCATTCAAGCATCCGCCAATATTGAAACCATGGATGAGAATGCTGTTGATATGCCTATTGTCACACAACGTCAGGATAACGTAGATATCAACCTTGCTATGTCGAATAACTTTGGCTTTGGCGGTACTAACGCCTGCCTGGTAATGAAAAAATTTAAAAAATAATGGTTAATAATTAAGCGCTTAACAGCACTTTTCTAATCTGATGCTACACTTGTTGGTAATGTAATATTAAAAGCAATAATAAAAGCAATAATAAAAGCATAAATCATATAAAAGTTAAGTGGCTCACTCATGAACAGATCAGCAAAAAATCAAGGACTTAAATTCAGCTTATTTAGCGCCGTACTGTTATCTTTATTTGCTTCAAATGCTATGGCCAATCGTCCGCCAATGGCGAATGAAAGCACCGAAGTCGTCACTGAAGCAGAACCTGCAGCTCCTGTCGTCACGCAATCACGACCAGAAGCACCGGCAGAAGCAGCACCTGTCATGGCACCAGAAGAACCTTCAGCTGTAGGCAACATGATGCAGCAACAACAGAATCAACGAACGGTTCAAACTGGCGACATCATGCAATTACCAGCAACAGAACTACAGCCTGGTGAAACCTTAAGAATTCAATTACTCGATTACCCACGCCGCGGCATGAGCATGGATAAAGTGCAAAACGAATATGGTCAACCGATGGCAACATCAGCAAGTGTGGGCACACCCCCTATCACACACTGGACCTACAGTGACCGCGTCGTTTACTTCGAATATTCTACTGTGCTGCATGTGGTCGCTCGTTAGAAAGAAGCTTTTGATCGTTGGTCATTGATCCACCATCAATAGAGTCTTCCGGGCTGGATGTTTCTGAGCTCGACGTTTCTGAGCTTGATATATCTTCTCTGGACATATCAAGCCTGTCAGATAGCCCACTACAGCAATTACACAGCCCCTTTCTCGAACAGGCCAACGTCCAACTCTTTGTTAAACGCGATGACTTAATGCACCCTCAGTTTGGCGGTAACAAATGGCGCAAACTGAAATACAATCTGCTTTACGCAAAACAACACCAGTTTGATACCTTGCTGACCTTTGGTGGCGCCTGGTCAAACCATATCTATGCAACCGCTGCTGCCGGTAAACACTTTGGCTTTAAAACCATCGGCATCATTCGTGGCGAAAAACACACACCACCCAGTGCAACATTGTCGTTCGCTGAATCCTGCGGTATGCAACTAAATTATATTAATCGCACTGAATACAGACAAAAACATGAAGCCCAGTTCTTACAGAAACTAAAAAAGCAGTACGGCGATGTCTACATTATTCCAGAAGGTGGCAGTAACCCGTTAGCAATAAAAGGATGCCAAGAAATCATTGATGAAATATCCCAGAAATTAAATACGCCGTTTGATGTAATCTGTTGCGCCAGTGGTACCGGCGCAACGTTGGCAGGCATTACCTCTAAAATACACAGCGATCAATATGCTATCGGTTTCTCAGCGCTGAAAGGCGGCAAATTTTTAGAGCAGGAAGTCAGTCAGTTTCTACCAATTAAAGCAACGATAAAAAACTGGCGTATCGAAGATAATTACCATTTTGGCGGATACGCAAAAGTAGATGACACACTCATTCAATTCATAAAAGATTTTCGCGATCAATATGGCATCATGCTGGACGCTGTATATACGGGAAAAATGTTTTTCGGTCTGTTTCAATTAATAGCACAAGGCCATTTTGAAAAACACTCTACAATCGTAGCTCTACACAGCGGTGGACTACAGGGAAATGCAGGTTATAAATTGTAAGTGTTCTTACTTAAGACTTGTAACTAAATACTTCTCTGTAACCGTTTGCGCAAAAAAAATATATACGATAAAGTCAAAAGCCTATGCAGACTCAATGCCCACATTGCGACACCCGATTCAGAGTCACTGAATCACAAGTAAATACTGCCGATGGTTTTGTACGCTGCAGTGTCTGCAAAGAAATATTTAACGCCATCGAAGTTGCCAGTCAAGACGAGCATCAGCATTCATTACTCAGCGAAGAAAACCCAGACAATATCCCATATACATTGATAGTTGATGACAATAGTTTTGATGGTGATAGTCAAGATACTTATGTTGACGATTTTGATGACCGCGATATCGAAAGTACACTTGAAGATGAACTTGAAGCTGAGGTTAACTCAGACACCATAACTGATACTGAAGACGTTAATTTCAACGAAACCTCAGCGACCGATGAAGCACGTAAAGATGCTTTCGACTTTTTCGACGAAGACAGCAATGAATCTTTATCACACGTCGTGCCTGATAAATATAGAAATAGCGATGACACAGATCGAGCGTCTGTCACCACAGGCATATTTTGGGGAATTGGCATCACGCTGCTCTGCACTACCCTGTTTGCCGAATACCTATGGTTTAATCGCAACCAGTTAAGCCAGCACACACAACTAAAAACATGGGCGGATGATTTATGCCAGCAGTTTGAATGCAAAGACGTTGCTATGCGTGATCCATCGCAAATAGAACTCGTTACCAGAAATGTTTATTCTCATCCGAACGAAAAAAATGCGCTGATGATCAATGTCACCTTGAAAAATAATGCCAAATTTTCTCAACCTTTACCGGTAATGCAGGTCAGTTTTTCAGATATCCGCGGAGCTGCTATTGCATCGAGACGTTTTCTGCCAGAAGAATACCTGCCCATTGAAGACCAGCCAGCTGGTGCAAAACGACTGCATATACTGCAGCCAGATACCAACATAACTTTTACCATGGCGATACAGGATCCGGGCAAACAGGCGCTGACTTACGAGTTTGACTTTTTATAGCTCTGTTAGAATACAGACTTACCACCTTAATTGCTTATTTCACAATCGTTTAGAACCTGTCAAAATAGTCACCTGATGAATATAGGATTATTTACATTTAACTCCCCTTTAATTCTGGCCCCCATGGCCGGCGTGACCGACCGACCGTTCAGAAACCTGTGTTACCAGCTAGGTGCTGACTTATGTGTCTCCGAGATGGTCACCTCTGAAAAGCATCTGTGGAACAGCAAAAAGACACAGTTACGCCTCAATCATGAGGGCGAGAAAGGTATTCGCAGCGTACAGATAGCCGGCACTGACCCAAAAAAACTGGCTGAAGCAGCGCAATTTAATGTACAGCACGGCGCACAGATTATCGATATCAACATGGGCTGCCCCGCCAAAAAAGTCTGCAATGTACTCGCTGGCTCTGCCCTGCTAAAAAATGAACCGCTGGTTGCAAAAATTCTCAGCGCTGTTGTTGATGCCGTCGATGTACCGGTAACCCTGAAAATTCGCACTGGCTGGGACCAGGAAAGTAAAAATGCCGTCAATATCGCCAGAATAGCTGAGCAAAGTGGTATACAGGCACTTTCCGTCCACGGCAGAACACGCGCCGATGCCTACAAAGGTGAAGCCGAATATGAAACCATCGCCAGCGTAAAATCTGAAGTCGCCATTCCTGTTATTGCCAACGGCGACATCACCGACCCGCAGAAGGCCAAAGAAGTACTCGCCTACACTCAGGCAGATGGTTTAATGATCGGCCGTGCCGCGCAAGGTAATCCATGGATTTTCCAGCAAATAAAACATTATCTGGCCGAAAGCAAAATGCTTTCACCACCAAACAATCATGAAATCAGTAAACTGTTAAGTGAACACCTGCAAAATCTGTACAGTTTTTATGGTGAGTTTTCAGGTGTACGCATCGCACGTAAACATATTGGCTGGTACCTTAAATCTATCAACAACCAGAGTCAGAACGATGTTGAGTCTTTCAGAAAACACGTGAACCAGATTGACGATGCCAGCACTCAGCAGCAACTAGTTACCGATTTTTTCAATTTACAACAACCTTTAATAGCAGCCCGAACGGCACGAGCAGTATGAGCGATCAAGATTTACAAGACTCCACACAAGACAATTCCGAGAACAATACACAGGAAATATCGCAACTAAGTCACGCGGTAAAGCATTCCATCCGTCGCTACCTTTACGAATTAGAAGGCACTCAGCCAAATAATATGTATGAGATGGTACTCAAACAAATAGAGCAGCCTTTATTTGAAGCGATACTGGAACACACCAAGGGCAACCAGTCTCGTGCGGCGGCGCTGCTTGGGCTTAATCGTGGCACCTTGCGGAAGAAATTGCGTAGTTATAATTTACATAAATAGGTTTGTAGTACGCACTTGTAGGAGCGGATTTTTCTCATTCCGTGAAGTTTTGTTTTTTCTTTAGCTCTTGCAGTTTGATTTAAGTTTAATATTTTACTTTAGCATTGCGGTAGTCGCACCGCGGGCGAGTTACTTTTCTTTATGAATAACATCCATGTTATTCACCCTGCGGGCCGAGCAGAGCTCGTTCAAATTTGCTCCAGGCAAATTTAGTCAATAGCAAAAGAAAAGTAACCAAAAGAATGCCATCCCACACGTTTGCCCCGAGAAAAACACTCGTGGCTCCTGAATGAAGCAGTGTTGCCAACGAGTCGCTCTGATGCGCCATCCGGGCGCACAGAGCTGAATTCGCCGTCCATGGCGAATTCCCTCTACCAACACCACTTCATTCAGCAAACGAGAAGGGAACTTAAAAACAAACAAAGCACAACAAGCCTACTGTTTTATTCTTTTGACTTCTCTTCGCATTAGCCGAGCCACTGAGGTGTTACCGGTGTCATGGGCTTTCTGTGAAAACTGTCTGAGCGATTTCTGCGAGTTTTTTCACAGCATGATATCGGTAATGCATCAGTGAGAACCCATGTGTTTTTTACAGGGGCGACTAGCGTCGCGACGGCCTTTTCTGGTTACTCTTTTGGGCTGTAGCAAAAGAGTAACCCGCCTGCGGGGCGGGACCCGCAATGCTAAAGTAAAGTATCAAACTTAAACCAAACAACAAGAACTAAAAAACAAAGCTTCGCGGAATGAGAAAAATCCACTCCTACAGGTGATTACTGCACCCCTCGGAAGTAAACAACGCACTCAATCTCAAAGTAACAAAATTCACCCCACTCAGTTATAATTCGCCCTCCAAAAAATAAAACCCAAGTAAAAGGTGGCCCTATGACCGATTCAACTCAACGCCCAGTTCGACGTGCACTTATCAGTGTTTCTGACAAAGAGGGCATAGTCGAATTTGCCAAAGCGCTACACACGCAAGGCATAGAAATTCTTTCTACTGGTGGCACCGCCAAACTACTTATCGAGAACATGATCCCGTGCATGGAAGTATCTAAACATACCGGTTTTCCAGAAATTATGGATGGTCGTGTAAAAACTCTGCACCCGAAAATTCACGGTGGCATTTTGGGACGTCGCGGTATTGATGATGGCGTGATGAAAGAAAATGACATCGCAGCTATCGACCTGGTCGTCGTTAACCTCTACCCTTTTGAAGCAACCGTTGCCAAAGAAGACTGTTCGCTGGAAGACGCCATCGAAAACATCGATATCGGTGGACCGGCAATGGTTCGTGCGACAGCCAAAAATCACGCCTATGTCAGCATCATTGTTGACCCGATTGATTATCAGCGCGTACTTGAAGAATTACATAATAATGAAGGCTTGGTCAGTGATGCAACTCGTTTTGACCTTGCGGTTAAAGCATTTGAACATACCTCAAACTATGACGGCATGATTGCCAACTACCTCGGCCGCGTTAAAGAAGACGGTACCATGGACGAACTGCCTCGAACCATCAATCTGCAATTTAACAAAGTACAGGAAATGCGCTACGGCGAGAACCCGCATCAGCAAGCTGCTTTCTATACAGAAAAAAATGTTACAGAAGCCTGTATTGCTACCGCTAAACAGTTACAGGGTAAAGAGCTCTCGTATAACAATATCGGTGATACCGATGCAGCACTGGAATGTGTGAAACAGTTTGAGCAGCCATGCTGCGTCATCGTCAAACATGCCAACCCTTGTGGTGTAGCAATCAGCGATAACCTTCTAGAGGCCTACAACAAGGCTTACAGCACCGATCCTGAATCAGCTTTTGGCGGCATTATTGCCTTCAATCGCGAACTTGATGGCGATACAGCAAAAGCCATTGTTGAACGCCAGTTTGTTGAGGTAATTATTGCACCGAGTATCAGTGGTGAAGCAATTGATGCCGTTGCTGAAAAGAAAAATGTTCGACTACTCGAATGCGGGCAGTGGGAAGGTACGCAAGCGCGCATGGACTTCAAACGTGTAAACGGCGGTTTGCTGGTGCAGGACGCTGACCTGCTGTTACTTAATGAGATGAAAGTTGTCAGCGAAACACAGCCTTCTGAACAGGAAATGATTGACCTGCTGTTCAGCTGGAAAATTGCTAAATTTGTTAAATCTAACGCCATCGTTTACGGTAAAAATAATATGACCATTGGTGTCGGTGCCGGTCAAATGAGCCGTATCAACAGCGCACGTATAGCGGGTATAAAAGCGGAGCATGCCAGTCTGGAAGTACCCGGCTCTGTCATGGCTTCTGACGCATTCTTCCCGTTTCGCGATGGCATCGATGCCGCGCATGAAGCAGGTATCGTTGCTGTTATTCAGCCCGGTGGTTCAATGCGCGATGATGAGGTCATCGCCGCAGCCAATGAATACGGCATGTCGATGGTATTTACCGGCATGCGTCACTTCAGACACTAAATGGCCACATAGATTCAAGACTTAGTCTAAATAATTGAAATTAAAGTATTTAATTAAACCTTATCAATAATATGTTATAAAGATGCTCATGGAAGAAAAGCGACTCGAACAAAATAAACATTTACGAGACAAGCTGAATCAAATGCTCAAGGAAGCTCGACGTAATGAGCAAACGCAAACCTCGTTCGATAACTTCTCCCTGTCTGTCGTTGCAGCACAAGGTCCGGAGGAATTGTTCAATCTCCTGTTAACCGATCAGAAAAAATTTCGTATCGATGAGATTCGACTTTGTCTGGTTGATCGCTTCCACGAAGTCGAACGCCTGCTCACCGAAAGTTACCAGAACAAATATACCGGACTGAGCTTTATCGATACCGAAACCAGTAATTTACTGATCTCTGATATGCCAGACATGCCTGTTCTCGGCACCCGCATATTAACTAAATATGACTGGTTAATCGGCTTCGATGACGAAAATAATTATAAATCAGCTGCCTTAATACCGTTAAAACGCGGCAAAGAAATCATCGGTGTGCAACTGTTGCTGAGCAAAGATGTCGATCGCTATAACCGGGGAGACGGCACAACCTTTTTAAAAAGGTTAGGTGCAATGATTGCTATCTCCATAGAAAACTGTATTAACAGACAACGAATACTAGAGCTTGGTTATCAAGACGGCTTAACCAATGCGTATAACCGCCGCTACTTCGATGAACGCTTGAAACATGAGACAGACCGTTGTGTTCGCAATAAAACCGATCTGGTCTGCTTATTCATCGATGTCGATTTCTTCAAACAGATAAACGATAAACACGGCCATCAGGTAGGTGACGCTGTACTGGTTAGACTTGTCGCCCTGATGAGCGAACAGGTTCGCTCCAGTGATATCGTGGCACGTTATGGTGGTGAAGAATTTGCCGTCATTTTACCCGACACCGGAATCCAGCTCGCGCATGAAGTCGCTGAGCGTATACGTAGCAAAGTAGAAGCACAAAAATTGATTATCAATGACAATACGCTGGGCATTACGGTTTCCATCGGCCTGGCATCACTCAGCCAGATTAGATACCAGATAGAGTCCGACGAGAAAGATCATTTACATGCCATGGAAAACCTTGATCAGCTGCTGCTAGGAAAAGCAGACGAAGCCTTATATCAGGCAAAACAGACTGGCAGGAATCAGGTAGTTATTCAAAAAATGGCCAGCTGAGCCGATTTTAATCAGCTTAGCTGGCTATCCTAAACGTAGTTACAAATTTCAGGATGATAGCTAATTACGTTAGTACTGGCTCTGCAATTGAATAGTATTTTGGCTACGTACATGACTACGTGCGTTCAACTTCCAGTCCGAATCAACTTTATCTTTACCTGAAATTTCAAAGTACCAGATACCTTCACTTATCGTCTGATTTACGTGACCGATATATTGATTACCTATACCGTGATCTAATACGACACTTATATCACTATTTTCACGCGTCGCATGTTGCAGCTGTAATGGCAAAATCTTTGGATAAGATTCAAGCAAGCCTTTATCAAATTGTATCTTGAGAATTCTTGCACTGTTATCAAATTCAATGATAGCGCTCAAGCCTAATTCAGCCGCTTTTTTATCACGCTCGATAACACGGTTAATCTCCAGCCCCAGTTTGTAATAATCATCTGCTACCAGACCATCATCCGTATCCAGCGCTAACCACATCATTACCACGCCCATGATAACAGCCGTGAATGGAATTAAAACCATCATCCATACCAGCGGATATTTGTGCCAGGGTTTGCTTTGTTCGTTTGTTTGCATAATTTTTTGCACTGCGTTTTAGTCTTATCGTTTATTTAAATTTTGGACCTAAGAATCGCGCTTCCTCAACAACTCTTAATTCTTCGTAACCTTCCGCTTGCAGTGTAAATTCAATCTCATTACTGCGATGCTTCAGATTATAGGCATCGACCTGAACACGAACCGGCAACTCAACCACTTCGCCACTTTTCACCATGATTTCGTCAGTATCTTTCTTAAGAGTTAACTCAGGAATGCCTTCGACAGTTAAAGTATACGTGTGATCGTGATTATCCATATTCAATAATTTTATGATATAGACATTTTCAATCAGGCCATCATTGGTTTCACGATACAGACTATTCCGGTCACGTATTACGTCCATGCCAATCGGTGTACGCGTTAATATCGAGTAGAAGGCACCGACTGTAATACCAACTAATATCAACGCGTAAACGGCCATACGTGGCCGGAATACATGTGTCTGTATCCCCTTCAACGTATTTTCAGTGGTATAACGAATAAGCCCCTTGTCGTAACCCATCTTATCCATGACATCATCACAAGCATCGATACACGCCGCACAACCGATACACTGATACTGCAGACCATCACGAATATCGATGCCCGTCGGGCAGACCTGTACGCATATGGTACAGTCGATGCAGTCGCCTAAACCTTCTGCTTTTTTATCGACTGATTTTTTTCGTGGTCCCATTGGTAAACCACGAGCCGAATCAAACGAAATAATCATCGTATCGTGGTCAAACATGGCACTTTGGAAACGTGCATAGGGACACATGTACATACACACCTGCTCACGTAACCAGCCAGCATTACCGTAAGTCGCAAAGGCATAAAAGTAAATCCAGAACGTTTCCCAAGGACCATTGTTGAACGTTAAGAACTCTGTAGTCAGTTCACGAATCGGTGAAAAGTATCCAACAAAAGTCAGACCGGTAAATATAGAAAAAGCTAGCCAGATAAAATGCTTGGTGGTTTTTATTCTAATCTTACGGAATGAATTCGGCTGCTTATCCAGCTTAATCTGCTGTGGACGTGAACCCTCAACTTTTCGTTCTATCCACAAGAAAGCTTCTGTCCATACCGTCTGCGGACAGGCGTAACCACACCAGACACGACCGGCAAGTGCGGTAACAAAGAACAGGCCCAGCGCTGCAACGATTAATAATAAGGCGAGATAGAAGAAGTCCTGTGGCCAGAACACCATGTTGAGAATATAGAATTTACGCTCTGGTAGATCAAATAGAACCGCCTGGCGTTCGTCCCATTGCAGCCAGGGTACGATGTAATACATGCCAAGCAACGCTGCCACACCCATGGTGCGTAATGCAGCGAACAAACCGTGTACTTCACGCACATAGATTTTTTTACGTTTTGCGTAAAGCTCCTGCTCTACCTTATCATTAGCGCTGACTTCATGTGCTTTAGGGCTTGTTTTAGGCTTAATTTTAAGCTTAATGTTAGAATCGTCTTCAACCATTATTAGTTTATTACCTAATACTGTTATTGATAGCCAAAATAACATCGGCTATCACGCAGCATCATTTATTAAATCAATTAAATAATTAGCCTGCCAACATGCAGACTGATAAAGAAAACTACTTGTTAACCGTTGCAGAGTTTTCTTCAGCAGCAGATTTGGCGACTTCTATCGCTTCTTCTCTTGCTCGTTCTCTGGCTTTATTAATGGCTTCACAAGGTTTTAAAAAATAACAGGTCGCAGCAGCTGTAATAACACCAAAAGACCAGAATAGAAAAAAACAAATTGTGTAGATACCCAATCGACTAATATCATAATCGAAGAATATTACTGCAGGATCGAATGCAGTGGTAAACAACACGGTAGCAATACCAGCCATGATAAAGGCCGGCCACATAACTGCTACTACACGTTGTATTAAAGGTATTGCATTCATACGCGCATATTACACATAGATTGAATCCATGTATATAACCCGCAACTGTTCAAGTACTGCCTAATCTGTTTTGTGCGATAAGCTGTAAACGTAAGCTGCCAGAATATGAGACTTGGCTTTACCAAGGAATTCACTGTGAGCCGGCATACTGCCACTACGTCCTTTCGCTATCGATTCTTTAATACTGCGAGGTGAACCACCATACAACCAGATATTATTGGTCAGATTAGGCGCACCCAGTGCAACATTTCCCGTGCCGTCTGGCATATGACAACCAACACAGAACATATCAAACTTCTCTTTACCGGCAGCAGCGACAGTTTCATCAACATCACGACCAGCAAGACTCATTACGTAAGTCGCGACCTTATCAACACCGTCAGCGCCACCTAGTGGTGCTTCCCATGAAGGCATAGCACCGGTTCGTCCGTGCATGATTGACGCTTCGATTTGATCAGGTGCACCACCGTATAACCAGTCGTTATCACGTAGATTCGGAAAACCAGGTGCACCACGTGCATCCGAGCCATGACATACCGAACAGTAGTTAACGAATAGACGCTCACCTGCATTCATTGCAGCTTCGTTGCTGGCAAGTTCAGCAACCGGTGTCTGTTCAAACTGTGCAAACAACGGACCAAATTCAGCATCAGCTGCAGCAACTTCTGCTTCGTATTCGCCCACTTCGGTCCAGCCAAGAATACCTTTAAAAGATCCCATGCCCGGATATAAAATCAGGTAACCGACAGCAAAAAATATAGTGAAATAGAACATAAACAACCACCAGCGAGGTAGTGGATTATTTAACTCTTGCAGGTCTTCATCCCAGACATGCCCTGTGGGTACGCCGGCTTCAGTGTCAGCTTTATTAGTGCCTCTTAACAGATAGAACAACCAGACAATGCCGCCACCTGCGATTGCGATAATAAACCAACTCCAAAATTCGCTGGTAAAATCAGACATAATAATTCCTCATAACCTTGTTTGTTTTATTCGTTAAACCAATACGGTTCATAGAACACATATAATTCAATCTATATAATTAAGAACAACCGTTGACGTTTACTTATACATCTCTACGTTGTTTATCAGTTAAATCTTTGTCGTCATCAAGCGCCATTCTTGCCGCTTCATCAAAATTGCTTTTACGTTTACCGCTCCATGCCCAAAAAACGACACCGACAAAAAACACAAAAGCGAATACGGTCCAGGCTATCTGCCAGAAAATTTCAGTTGATGATGGTTCCACTAGTTCAGTTCCAATAAATTAATGACAGTAACTGGCATTAACGACGTTGTTTCACATGCAGACCAAGCGACTGCAAGTAGGCAACTACAGCATCAAGCTCTGTTTTGCCTTCTAATGTTGCAGGTGCTGCTTCAATTTCTGCATCAGAATATGGGTGTCCAAGCACTACCAATGTAGTCATCTTTGTTTGAATATCACCACTATCCAGCGCATTTTCTTCCAGCCACGGATATGAAGGCATGATAGATTCAGGCACTACATCACGCGGATTAATCAGATGTACACGATGCCATTCATCAGAGTAACGACCACCAACACGGTGCAAATCAGGACCCGTACGTTTTGAACCCCATAAGAATGGACGGTCGTAAATAAATTCACCGGCAACCGAGTAATGACCATAACGTTCAGTCTCTGCACGGAAAGGTCGAATCATCTGTGAGTGACAACCCACACAACCTTCACGAATATAGATATCACGGCCTTCTAACTGCAAAGCTGTGTACGGCTTCAAACCATCGACAGGCTCTGTTGTTGAATGCTGAAAGAATAGCGGCACAATCTGCGCGAGACCGCCCCAGACCACAACAACCAGTGATAGAACGATTAATACACCAACTTTGGTTTCAACCTTATCTTGAATACCTGACATTATAATGCTCCTCTAGTGCGCTGCTTGTGGCTCAGGAATAGGCGCATGTATCGCCTTACCCTGTGCAATGGTTTTAGTCAGGTTGTACGCCATAATCAGCATACCCGTCAGGAACAGCAAACCGCCGCCTGCACGAACGATATAGAACGGATGCATTGCCTGCACACTTTCAACGAAACTGTAAGTTAACGTACCGTCACTGTTAATCGCACGCCACATCAAACCTTGCATGATGCCTGAGATCCACATCGAAGTGATGTACAGCACGATTCCGATAGTCGCAATCCAGAAATGTGTTTCGATCAGCTTCTTACTGTATATCTCAGTATCAAATAATTTTGGAATCAGGAAGTACATCGCACCGATACTCACCATCGCAACCCAGCCAAGCGCACCTGAATGTACGTGCCCGATAGTCCAGTCAGTGTAGTGTGATAATGCGTTCACTGTTTTGATTGCCATCATCGGTCCTTCGAAGGTAGACATACCATAGAAAGATACTGAAACAATCAGGAATTTAAGAATTGGGTCACTACGCAATTTCTCCCATGCACCTGACAACGTCATGATGCCATTAATCATACCGCCCCAGGAAGGTGCCAGTAGAATCAATGAGAAAGCCATACCTAATGACTGAGTCCAGTCAGGCAATGCGGTGTAATGCAAATGATGTGGTCCTGCCCAGATGTAAGTAAATGACAGGGCCCAGAAATGCACAACGGATAAACGGTAAGAATAAACAGGACGTTCAGCCTGCTTAGGAATGAAGTAATACATGATGCCAAGGAAACCCGCAGTCAGAAAGAAACCTACCGCGTTATGTCCGTACCACCACTGCACCATCGCATCCTGCACACCAGAATAAACAGAATATGATTTAAGGAAACTAACAGGAAGCACTGCACTATTGACGATGTGCAACATTGCAACCGTGATAATAAATGAACCAAAGAACCAGTTAGCTACATAAATATGTTTTACACGACGCTTAGCGATAGTGCCAAAAAAGACCACTGCATAAGACACCCAAACCACCGTGATTAACAGATCAATCGGCCATTCAAGCTCAGCGTACTCTTTAGAGGAAGTGTAACCAAGTGGCAACGTAATAACCGCTGAAAGAATAACTAACATCCAGCCTATAAATGTGAACTGTGCCAATGCCGGAGCAAACAGCTTGGTATGACAGGTACGCTGCACTACATAATAAGAAGTAGCAAACAATGCCGAACCACCAAAGCCGAACACTACCGCATTGGTATGCAACGGACGCAAGCGACCAAACGATAACCACGGTGTATCAAAGTTAAGTACCGGCCATGCCATCTGTGATGCGATAAACACCCCAACCAGCATGCCAACAATACCAAGAACGACAGTTGCAATAGCAAACTGTCGGACAACGGTATAATCATAGGTCATTGTTTGATTATTCATACTTTTGTAGTCCGCTTAAGTAGTCATAAACCTTAGTGAATAATATTCACTAAGGCTAAAGTTTAAAAATTAATTTATATGTTTCAACTCAGACAGCAACAGTAAGGTTGCTAGCCTGTAAATTTTAATTGCTAATGTTAGTCAACAAACTGTGGTGCAAAGCCGTTAAACCAAAGTATCGCCATTGACACCATCATCACAATTAACGCCACCATACCGACGGCAAGAATTGAACTGGAGAATAGAAAACCACGATCTTCATCAATACCCATCATAACCGGCACACCGGTGTACAACAGTCGCACCGACAAAGCCAATGCCGGTAACCCGATAACAAAGTTCAGCCACAATATAGGGAACAGTTCGACAATGCCGACTAAAAATAGTGGCGTTGCAGTGAATGCAGCTAAACGAATACAACGAGAAAGATTTTGCTCTGCTCCGTATGTTTTACCCATCCAGTGGATCATCAAACCCATACTGAAAACACCGATCAACATAACAAAGTAATAAGCGATAGCGATAATCAAAGCACTATCAGGTGATAACTTTACAGCCTCACGCGCACCGATTTCCCATCCAAACCGAGTCGTTCCAAAATAACCGGAAACAGGAGCGATGGCTGCCATGATGAATACATACCCGCAATAACATTTGCCGATAGTACATTCTACATCACGTATTTTTTTCCACTCTTCTGCTGGGTTAAACAGAATTCCGATTAGGTGTGACAGCATAGATTATCTCCAGATTTCTTATTGCTTTTATATTGTTATATATAAATTAAGGGGGCAAGTAATTCCCACAAATAATACACCGATATATCGTTAATTCAACTATCAAAAATAATTTGCGAGCAGTATAAATATTTACGCATAAAAAGACATGATATATGTCAAAAACCGTCGACTCAAAACCTGAAGTTTTGTCAGGTTATTTATCAGTATCGCGCTCACCAACCATGACTTTTAAACGATTCATATCCAGAATAGTGATATGCCTGCGATCGACTTCGATGATTTTTTCGCTCTGAAAAGAGGCAAATAAACGACTGACTGTCTCTACCGCCATACCAAGATAGTTAGCGATGTCCTGACGAGGCATACTCAGATTAAACTCGGTTTCTTTCCAGTGACGCTCTTCCATGCGAGCCGCCAAACTAAGTAAAAAACTGGCAAGACGCTCTTCTGATGTCATTTTGCCTAACAACAGAAGCATCTTATGGTCTTCAGCGACCTCTTTACCCATGATACGACGCATCTGCTTCTGCAAGCCTGGCACCTTATGACAGAGTGCTTCCAGGTCATCCAATGGCAACTCACAGACACTGGAGGTCTCAAGCGCAACCGCATTACAGGTATGATGACCTTCACCAAAACCATCCAGACCAAGCAGCTCGCCAGCTAAGTGAAAACCAACGATCTGCTCTTCACCATTGGCACTTTCAGTCATTGTTTTTACACAGCCAGAACGCACCGCATACATTGCTCTCGATTTGTCACCATCACGATAAAGAAATTCATTTTTGTGTAGAGGTTTTGGCTGCTCGACTACTGCATCCAGATTTGCCAGATCTTCATCATTCATGCCATGCGGAAAGCACAGTTCACGTAGGTTACACTGCTTACAGCTAACCTTTAAATGATCAATATCAAGACGTTTTAGTGTGCTCATAGTTTAAGATACAGCCTTTGGTTTCATCGGTTTAATTCGGTAGCGCATGCCTTGTATGCTAGTACCTTATTATCATATATCATTTAAACAATTGATTTAACAAAGAACAAGCCTTTTCGCTACAATTAACGCATGAAAAAAAACACAGAATCCTCTTTTTGTTTTCATTGTGGACTCCCTGTCCCCGATAAACTGGACATTACCGTTGAATATAAAGGCAAGCATGAACCCATGTGTTGCTATGGCTGTCAGGCCGTTTCACAGGCAATCATCAATAGTGGTATGGATGATTTTTATAAATTCCGTACCAGCAACCCCGACAAACCCGAAGAGATTGTTCCTGAGTTTTTGCAACAGCTTAAAGCCTACGACTCCTCTTCCATACAAAAGAAATTTGTCGAAACCACCGATGAAGAAAACATATTAGAAGTCTCACTTATTCTTGAAGGTATAACTTGCGCGGCCTGTGTCTGGTTAAATGAAAAACACCTCAATGCATTACCTGGAGTAATCAGTGCGAACATAAATTACAGCAATCACCGTGCCCGGGTCAGGTGGGATAATACAAAAATTCAACTCAGTGAAATACTCGAATCCATCTCGCGCATCGGTTATCTGGCACACCCCTATGATCCAGAACAGCATCAACGGATATTAGAGAATGAGCGCAAACAACAAATAAAACGCATAGGACTGTCTGGCGTACTGGGCATGCAGATCATGATTTTCGCCGTTGCTATGTATACCGGTGAATGGTGGGGCATGGAAGAATCATTTAAACAGAGTTTCCGCTGGATAAGTCTCGCACTTACCCTTCCATTATTGCTTTTCACATCAAACATTTTCTTTATATCGGCATACAGAGACTTAAGCAACAAACGTGTTGGTATGGACGTTCCAATCTCACTGGGTATCGGCATTGCCTTTATTTCCAGTCTGGTCAATACAGTTAATGGTGCCGGTGAAGTCTATTTTGATTCCGTTGCGATGTTCACCTTCTTCTTATTAACTGCACGTTACTTTGAAGTTGGTACTCGAAAACAAACATCCGAAGCCACTGAAGCACTGCTCAACCTAAAGCCGGCAATTGCTACCCGACTTATTGATTATGCTGATAAAAAATCAAACCGCATCGACGACCAGGAAAGTATCGCCGTCGCTGAATTAAACACAGAAGATTATTTATTAGTGCGCCCCGGTGAAATCATCCCCGCAGACGGAATAATAATAAATGGTATATCGGGTATTAATGAATCGTTGATTACCGGTGAGAGTCTGCCGGTAACAAAACAGTCAGGTGACGCTGTAATAGGTGGCAGCACAAATACAGAAAACCCCTTGATCATACAGGTTAGCAAACTGGGTGAAGACTCTGTTCTATCATCGATCCAACGTTTAATCGATGAAGCGCAACACACCAAACCGGCCATCGCAAAACTCGCCGATAAAATTGCAACCTGGTTCATCTCTGTATTGCTTAGCATCGCAGCCATAGTTGCCTTCTACTGGTATAAAACTGACCCCACACAATGGCTAGAAATCACCATCGCTACGCTAGTAGTTAGCTGCCCGTGCGCACTATCACTGGCCACACCAACAGCTATTACAGCAGCTAGCGGGCAGCTAGCAAAAATAGGTTTATTACCTAAACGAGCTCATGCATTAGAAACGCTGGCACATGCCACAGATTTTGTTTTTGATAAAACCGGCACGCTGACTGAAGGTAAAATAAAGTTAGAAAAAACCATACCGCTGACGAATGACTATGACGATAATTTTGTATTAAACATTGCCGCGTCACTGGAAGCCAGTTCTGAACACCCTATTGCCCAGGCACTAATCTCTGCTAACAAACAAACATTACTAACAGCTGACAAACTAACGCATACAACGGGTTTAGGTATACAGGGGGAAATTGATGAAAAAATTTGGTTCGTAGGTAACCAAGAATTTATTCAGCAACACACCACTGACTCTTTTGAAGATGACACTGACCATAGCAGTAAAATATATCTGGCAAATCAAAATCGATGTGTCGCTATTTTTATTCTGTCAGATAAAATTCGCAACGAAGCCCAATCACTTATAACTCAACTTCATCAGCAGCATAAACAGACACACTTGATGACTGGCGACCGTATCGAAAGTGCTAAACAAATAAGCCATCAACTAGGAATAGAACATTGTTCAGCAAACCTGAAACCTGAAGACAAACTAAAACAGGTAACCACTCTACAACAAAAAGGCGCCATCGTAGTCATGACTGGCGATGGCGTAAATGACGCTCCCGTTCTAGCAGGTGCTGACCTTTCCATCGCCATGGGTAAAGGCACACAGCTGGCCGCTGCCACTGCAGACATGATCTTAATCAGTAATAATATTGCACATATCTATCACGGCTATCTAATAGCGATAAAAACGCTGCGCATCATTAAACAGAATTTAAGCTGGGCACTGCTATATAATGTAATCGCAATTCCCGCTGCCGCTATGGGTTATGTCGAACCCTGGTTAGCTGCTATCGGCATGTCGCTTAGCTCATTAGTCGTTGTCTTAAATGCGTTGCGACTTAACAAGATGAAATTTTAAAATCGTATTTCACATAAATATCTCCTATGGATATAATCTACCTACTACTACCCGTCGCATTGATAATTGTAATAATTATTATCGCTGTGTTTTTCTGGGCAGTTAAATCAGATCAGTTCGAAGATATGGAAGGACCTGCTTATCGCATACTGATGGACGATGATGAAGGTGACAACAAGACACCTGTCGAGTCCACACAAAAAAATGAAAAAGACTAAACCCCTATGTCCAAAGCATTCAACCAGTGCTCACTGTATCTACGTCCCGCACGACACGATTTCACCCTTGATGATCTCGAATTATTTACCGCTGAGTTACGAAATATTCAGCTCATCTCGAAGACGATAGACAAACAGAGCAATTCTTATTACACCGGTGACAACTATTTAGATTACATTGCTTACATGGGCTGCGCACCGAACATTAAATTTAAAGCCGACCCAAACAGCAAAAATAACAACGAAAATTTTTGCCAGATAACTCTTCACCAATATAAATCTCCTCATTTAATTGTAAGTCAGAAACAGGCAAGTGCGCCACTATGCCCAAACTGTAAAAACCCCATAAGAGACTGGCAAGAAAATAAAACCAGCACAACAATACAATGCCCACTATGCAGCAATACGACTAACATTAACGACCTCAACTGGCGAAAAATGGCCGGTTGCGCACAGCTGTTTATTGAGATTAGCGATATCTTCCCTAAAGAAGCATTGCCACAACAATCACTATTAGACAAACTGAAAGACATAACTAATACAGACTGGCTGTATTTTTACAGTTGCCGCTAATGGCAAAACCAATTGCTTACAAAGCATAAAAATACCGTATTTATCACTACACTTACGGGGTGAGGTTTTTATGACAACAGACAAACAACATCCACTAAAAAAAATACTCGTTTTAATAGAAATGGTAGGCGAGCATTACTGGAGTGTATTACTGATTGGTCTGGCGCTGTTTATCAGCGCTATCGTTTACGGTTATTTCTTAAACCACCACACACTTTTTATGTTCAGCATCTATGGTGCCATCGCCTTCATTTTTGCCCTACCCGCGCTATTAATGATCAGTTACCTGTTAAACAGTCTTTTTGATTTGATCCGCAAACGATAATCCCAATCGTGAAGCACCAAAGGTGACACTCCTGCCAAGAGCGTTTTTGTAGGAGCGGAATTTTCTCATTCCGCGAACCCCTCAAACAAATAACCAACCTATTAGTGTAAAATACTGCGCTTTAAGTCATTCGCCCCCATTTTTTTCATAATACAAACACCAAAGATCAATCATCATGAATATCCTAATCATCGGCAGCGGTGGCCGTGAACACGCCCTTGCCTGGAAAGTCGCCCAATCACCTCTGGCTGACAAAGTCTTCGTTGCACCAGGAAATGCAGGTACCGCCTTAGAAAACAATATCGAAAATGTAGCTATAGGCGCAGAAGATATCCCGGCACTGCTTGAATTCGCCAAAACCAAGCAGATCGGCCTGACTATCGTCGGTCCTGAGGCCGCACTGGTTGATGGCATCGTTGATGCCTTCACCGAAAACAACTTAAAGATATTTGGCCCGACCAAAGCCGCTGCTCAACTGGAAGGCTCCAAAGCTTTCACTAAAGATTTTCTGGAACGCCACAAGATTCCTACCGCCTTTTACGGTAACTTCACCGAGATCGAACCGGCTGTTGCCTACATCGAAGAGAAAGGCGCGCCTATCGTCATCAAAGCTGACGGCTTAGCTGCAGGCAAAGGCGTTATCCTGGCACAAACCAACGAAGAAGCCATTGCTGCTGTCAAAGACATGCTGGCCGGTAATAAATTTGGAGATGCCGGTGCCCGCGTGGTTATCGAAGAATTTCTGTATGGTGAAGAAGCCAGCTTCATCTGTATGGTGGATGGCAAAAATATACTGCCGATGGCTAGCTCGCAAGATCACAAAGCGCGTGACAACGGCGACACCGGACCTAATACCGGCGGCATGGGTGCATACTCCCCTGCGCCAGTCGTCACACCTGAAATGCACGATCGCATCATGCAACTGGTCATCGAACCCACGGTTAAAGGCATGTCTGATGAAGGCAATAGCTTCAGCGGCTTTTTGTACGCTGGGGTAATGATTAACGACGAAGGTATCCCCAAAGTACTGGAATACAACGTACGTTTTGGTGACCCGGAAACCCAACCGATCATGATGCGTTTAAAATCTGATTTAGTACAACATTGCCTGGATGCCATCGACGGGAAATTAGATAAAGCAGTCACTTCGTGGGATGAACGTACGTCGATTGGCATCGTACTCGCTGCCGGTGGTTACCCTGAAAGTTATAACAAAGGTGATGTCATCAGCGGTTTAGAAAATACCGAAACCGACTCAACTAAAGTATTCCATGCCGGCACAGCTGAAAAAGATGGCAACATCATAACCAATGGTGGCCGCGTATTGTGTGCTGTAGCTCTAGGTGATTCAGTAACTGAAGCACAGACGCAGGCTTATAAGTTAGTCGAAAAAATTAGCTGGAACAATGTGTACTATCGAACAGATATAGGGCATCGGGCAATAGCTAGAGAGAAATAGTCGATACTCGTGCCTGACAAACACTTAAATAATAGACAAAAAAATACCCGCTAAACGCGGGTATTTTTTTAACAACACTTGATATTATCCTTTCATTGAATCAAAGAACTCAGCATTTGTCTTCGTTGCCTGTAGTTTACCCATAAGGAACTCGATTGCACCGATTTCATCCATAGGCTGTAACAAGCGACGTAATATCCACATCTTTTGTAGCTCATCAGGTTTAGTAAGCAACTCTTCGCGACGCGTACCTGAACGGTTGATATTAATCGCAGGGAAGATACGCTTCTCTGTAATACGACGATCCAGATGAATCTCCATGTTACCAGTACCCTTAAACTCTTCGTAGATAACCTCATCCATCTTCGAACCGGTATCAACCAGTGCCGTAGCAAGAATAGTGATACTGCCGCCTTCTTCGATATTACGCGCCGCGCCAAAGAAACGTTTTGGACGGTGTAACGCATGAGCATCAATACCACCAGTTAGTACTTTACCTGATGAAGGAATCACAGTGTTATAAGCACGCGCCAGACGGGTTATCGAATCCAGAAGAATAACAACATCTCTTTTATGCTCAGCAAGACGCTTGGCTTTTTCGATAACCATCTCAGCAACTTGAACATGGCGACTCGCCGGTTCATCGAAAGTTGAAGAAACCACTTCACCACGCACACTGCGCTCCATCTCTGTTACTTCTTCCGGGCGCTCATCGATAAGTAATACGATAAGATCACAATCTGGATTGTTTGCTGCTATCGATTGCGCGATATGATTCAACATCATAGTTTTACCGGCTTTCGGTGGCGACACGATTAAGCCGCGCTGCCCCTTACCGATTGGTGACATCAGATCGATAATACGCGCAGTGATATCTTCGGTACTGCCGTTACCGCGCTCCATGATTAAACGCTCATTCGGATGTAACGGTGTTAAATTTTCAAAAGCAATTTTATTGCGCGTATTTTCCGGCGAATCAAAATTAATCTTGTCCACTTTAAGCATGGCAAAATAACGTTCACCATCTTTTGGTGGTCTGATTTTACCTTCGATGGTATCACCAGTGCGCATGCTGAACCGACGTATCTGACTCGGTGATACATAGATATCATCGGGACCAGCTAAATACGAGCCTTCCGCCGAGCGTAAAAACCCAAATCCATCCTGAAGAATTTCCAGTACACCGCCACCAAATATGTCTTCACCACCTTTTGCATGCGATTTTAAAATAGCAAAGATGATGTCTTGTTTTTTCGATCGAGAAACATTGTCTATTTTCATCGATGCAGCAAGCTCTAATAATTCGGGAACGGGTTGATGTTTTAGTTCAGATAGATTCATAATTGGAAGGTGGTTTGATTTGAGTTTAGGAAATAAAGTGATGTCTGCCTTGTTTTATACAAGATGCGTTACGTGCGTTATTACACGTTATGTAATGAGGCCTACAGACGACTACGCCTCTAAAGTTTTTTATATTGTTTTAGTCTTTGAAATCATCATTACGAACACATGAAGAAGGTTCATATATTCGTAATGACAGGACAATAGTTACAGACTACTGTCAATAAATGCGGTTAATTGTGATTTAGATAATGCGCCTACTTTAGTCGCTTCTACATCACCATCTTTAAAAATCATTAATGTCGGAATACCACGGATACCAAATTTTGGTGGTGTTGCTGAGTTCTCATCAATATTTAGTTTTGCGACTTTTAACTTGCCGGCATACTCACTGACAATCTCTTCAAGAATCGGCGCAATCATTTTGCATGGACCACACCATTCTGCCCAGTAATCAACTAATACAGGAATTTCTGACTTTAAAACGTCTTCTTCAAATGAATCATCTGTGACGTAAACAATATCGCTGCTCAACGGGAAAACCTCATTTATTTTGTTATGTATGAATTATCGTATTAACGATTAAGAATTTATTATTGAAATCTTGTTATTGATATCTATGTAATAGAAACTATATTTTGAATTAATCTTGCTTAGTATTTTTGCTTGTAAACTTATTAGGTTCGAAGTCTTCGGAAATCAAGATAATGATGTCCTGTATATTAGACTATTTTTTAAATTTGTACACCCCCTAATTTAGGGAACCCCTAAATAACTCTGTATCGACATCTCACCAGTAAACCTTCTCGACACAGACTTAATCAGAGATTCCCTAACAAATTTACTGTAAGCTACGCCTCCATGAATCATCACCTTACAGAAACACGCTTCAAAGACTTCAATCTTGACCCAAGTTTACTCAAAGGCATAGACGAAGCCGGTTTTGAATTTTGCACACCGATACAAGCACAGAGCATACCAATTGCTCTTACCGGTAAAGATGTTGCCGGTGAGGCGCAGACTGGAACAGGTAAAACAGCCGCTTTCATGGTGGCCTGTCTCAATCATTTAATAACCAAGCCTCAGCATGAAAACCGCCAGCAAAATCAGGTGCGCGCGATGATACTGGCGCCAACGCGTGAACTCGCCATCCAGATACATAAAGATGCCTCTGTGATTGGTAAATACACCGGATTAAAACTAGGCCTGGCCTACGGCGGCACTGACTACGATAAACAGCGTAACATCCTGACCGATGGCGTCGACATACTCATCGGCACACCAGGACGCACCATCGATTTCTTCAAGCAGAAAGTATTCAGCCTGAAAAACTGCGACGTAGTTATATTAGATGAAGCAGATCGTATGTTCGACCTTGGTTTCATCGATGACATGCGCTACCTGTTAAACCGTTGCCCTGATCCGGACAAACGTTTAAGCCTGCTGTTTTCAGCAACCTTATCTCATCGTGTTGGCGAACTTGCCTACGTGCACATGAATGATCCAGCGGAAATTCGCATAGAAGCCGAAAATAAAACGGCCGATAAAATCGAGCAGTCTATCTATTACCCGGCTAACGAGGAAAAGATTCCTCTATTACTGGGCTTGATGAACAAAATCAAGCCCACTCGCAGCATCGTTTTCATCAACACCAAACGCGTCGCTGATAAAGTGTACGCGTGGCTTGAAGGTAACGGTTATAAATCAGCCTTATTGTCTGGCGATGTACCACAGAAAAAACGAGAAGTCCTGCTAAAAAAATTCCAGGATGGTGAATTCAGCACTTTGGTTGCTACCGATGTCGCTG
Source organism: Gammaproteobacteria bacterium (assembly GCA_030595325.1). Taxonomy (GTDB): domain Bacteria; phylum Pseudomonadota; class Gammaproteobacteria; order SZUA-229; family SZUA-229. The sequence continues at coordinate 25,752 of JAUVDN010000016.1, forward strand.
CCCGAGGTTTACATATCCCTGAAGTCAGCCACGTATTTAACTTCGACCTGCCACAATCAGGTGAAGACTATGTGCACCGTATCGGACGTACTGCCCGAGCAGGCGCCAGTGGTTTTGCCATCAGTTTTGCCTGTGAAGATTACGCGCATTACATCATGGACATCGAAGAATATATCGATCAGAAAATTGGCAAAGAAGCGGTAACCAGTGAGTTATTGCCTAAGCCAAAACCACCGATTAAGATGGAACGTAGACCTAGACCTGGTGGCAATCGTCCTGGTGGTAACCGCAACCAGAACCATGGTGGCGGAAATCGGAATCGACGTAGATAACCGGTCAATGAATAATGAATAATTGAAAAGCTAAAAGACAAAGCAGATTAATGTTTGTGTTTTTTATTATTCATTATTCATTATTCACTGTTCACTGTTCATTACGTTTTCCCTTCACGAATCTGAAAGCTTACTAAAAACACCCTCAGCCACAACTAACGCGGACTCAACATCTTCTGCCAAAACGTTAAAGTGCCCCATCTTCCGCCCAGGGCGAGCTTCAGGTTTACCGTAGAGATGTAACTTAATATTGTTCTGAGCAAAGATATCAGCCCAGTTTGGCAACCACAGATCACCCAGCATATTAACCATCACCACCGGCGACATCAGTCGAGTATCACCCGGTTTTAACCCACACATCATGCGCACCTGCTGCTCAAATTGTGAGGTAACACAGGCATCTTTGGTGTAATGCCCACTGTTGTGGGGGCGTGGCGCCATCTCATTAAAGTACAGTACGTCATCTTCACTGACAAAAAACTCAACCGCCAATATACCCACATAAGACATGGCATCGGCAAGGATCGAAGCATTCTCAATGGCCAGTTTAGTTATCTCTTCACTAACCCTTGCTGGCACAATGCTCAGGTGTAACACGCCATTCCTATGCTGGTTTTCAGAGACCGGGAAATTAGCCATCTCAGCATTAGCATTTCTGGCAACGATGGCTGAAACCTCACAACGGATATTAATTTTTTTCTCCAGCACACAATCAACTTTACCCACTTGTTCAAAAGCAGATTCAAGCTCAGCAACATCATTAACAACAAACTGACCTTTGCCGTCATAACCCAGCGTATTGCTTTTTAAAATTGCTGGAAAACCGACATCATCGGCTGCCTGCTGCAGCTCCTTTTCACTTAAAATTGCTGCGTATGGCACAGGCCGTAAACCTGCTTTCTGTGCAAACTGTTTCTCAATATCACGATTCTGGGCAATTTCCAGTGATTCAGCAACAGGGTAAACAATCGTTTTATCAGCGATAAAACGGACACTTTCAGAGGGAATATTTTCAAATTCAAGCGTGATGGCATCGCACTGCTTTGCCATACTTTCGAGTGCAGCCTGATCGGTATATTCTGCCTGAATATGCACATCCGAAATATGGCCGGCGCCACATAAAGGATCAGGATCCAGCACGATTACGCGGTAACCCATGGTACGGGCGGCCACGCAGAACATACGACCTAACTGGCCACCACCTAATACGCCAAGTGTAGCACCGGGCAATATTTGAGGGCTACTGCTATCAGCACTCATAATTAATCACCGTCTGGTGGTAAAGTCATCGCAAAAACACTCTGCTGCTGCTTTTCCCTGAATTCAGTTAATTTATCAGCAAGAGACGCATCTGTGATTGCCAACATAGATATCGCAGACAGTGCTGCATTCGCCGCACCGGCCTCACCGATAGCATAAGTAGCGACAGGAATACCTTTTGGCATTTGTACGATAGAAAGTAAGGAATCCATACCTTTAAGGTGTTTTGATGGCACTGGCACGCCAAGTACAGGCAATGTTGTTTTCGCAGCCAGCATTCCCGGTAGATGTGCAGCACCGCCCGCACCAGCAATAATTGCAGAAAAACCTTTAGCTCTCGCAGTGTCAGCAAATTCAAATAATAATTCTGGAGTCCTATGCGCTGAAACAACCTTTGCTTCATAGTCGACACCAAATGCTTGTAACTGCTCTACTGCATGTTTCATTACCGGCCAGTCACTCTGGCTACCCATAACAACAGCTATTTTACCTGCTCGACCCGATGAACTATTTTGTTGAGACATACGCCTAACCTAATTTCCCAGAAAAAGCCGTCGATTTTATACGATTTAATCCCTTTTTTATACTGCCAAATATTCTGCTCACACAGCAACCACTTTTATAACTATAATTCTTCGCAAAACACCCTGTACTCATTCTAGAAAAAACGTTGAACCCTTAGTGTGTCGCTATCTTTCAAAAAATCGCGAATAACTTTCTATTTATGTGAACTTTGTCAGGTTTTCGACAATAATTGTCGATTATTATATATTCTATAGAATTTTTACTATTATTAAGTCACTGCCCATCTGCTGACAAGCAAGGCAGGCAAATCTATAAATTAAAAATTTATGGGGCTCAAATGACAACACGAAATAAACATTTCGTTACAGATTAATTATGTGCAATAAAAAAACCAGCGTTTTTAGTGACATCACTTTGCTTTCTATCACGATGGTTTCATTGCTGATGCTCTCACTAAGTACATTTGCTGAACAGGCACCCAACCTGTTCAAGCCGACAGTTGTTGTTCCCAAAAAAATTGCCGGTGTTAATACAGTCAGTGCCGAACAGGTAATCGAACTTTTGACTTCAGCAACACCACCATTACTAATTGACGCACGGATAAAAAAGGATCGTGACTACGGCTATATAGAAAGCAGTATCAGCCTACCGGACATTAATACTAACTGTCAGACACTGAGTAAACTCATCACTGATAAAAACCAGCACCTGACGTTCTACTGTAATGGCGTGCAATGTGGCCGCAGCGTCGTTTCCATTAAAGTTGCCCGCTCTTGTGGCTATCATAATTTATCCTGGTTCAAAGGAGGTTTCGCCGAATGGAAAGAGAAAGGTTACCAGTACATTAAATATCGGTAACAGGACAGCGACAACCAACTAATGAATATTAACCGCTTTACACTACAGAAAACATTAGCCGCCACTATTTTACTAATTGGCCTGATAGGTATCGGTCTGGTTATCGCCACTGATTTCACCTATCGTAAAGTTGCTTACAAACAACAGACAGACGCAGTCAATCAACTGATTGAGATCAAGTCAATTGACTTAATTAAAAAATTATCGGAACGACAAAAAGAGCTGGGATTCAGACTGCAAAGTGAAACTGAGTTTTTAAAAGCATTCAATAATAAAAATACAAAAGGCATGGTCTACTGGCTGGATCAGGAATTCAACCGCTATTATGTAACCATAGGGTTAATCAAACTTGAAAAAATATTACTCTATGATGCAGACTTTAAACTAATCACCCATTCTGATCGTGGCGTAGACACCATAAATAGCGAGAAAACAGCCTGCTCTCAGCTTATCAAACACGTGGGCACACTACCGAACATTCAACGCACGAAACCGATATCACAGCTGTGTGAGTTTAATAACCGCCCGTTTCTGTCCAGCATTATTTCGATCGGCAGTATAAAACCTAAAGGTTACATACAGGTAATTGCAGACCCTGCACACATACTGACTAAAATTGAAGCCGAGCTTGGCATTCCGCTAACAATCTACAACAGCAGCAATAAATTGCTTCATCAATCAATCAACTGGCCGAACAACAAAGATTTATCAGAAAATCTGGTTAGCACACATACTATCTATGACAGTGAAAACAATGCTGCACTAAAAGTCAGTGGCGCATCAGACATAACCGCCTTTAAAAAGCATTTAGATGATACTCGCTATAATGTCTTAATCGGCGCCACCGCTTTAACGCTATTTACACTACTGTTTGCGCTGGTGATTTTGCATCGCGGTTTACTACCTTTATCTCACCTGCGAAAAGCGGCTGATAGCAGTGCTAAGGGTGAATTTATTTCAGTCGATGAAAAAGGTTACGCAGAAATAACTAAACCGATACATGCGTTCAACCTGATGGTCGGTAAAATCCAGTCACTGATTGACGACCTTAAAAACGAAGTTGTAAAACATCAAAAAACGGAAGACAACTTTAAACTAGCTAAAGAAACTGCTGAACAACACGCCCGCACCGCAAAACAACAGAGTAACTTCCTGCACATGACACTGCAGTCAATTGTCGATGGCGTAATCACTACCACTGTGGATGGCTATGTTAAATCTATCAATCCAATGGCAGAACAATTAACTGGCTGGACCGAAGCAGAAGCTGAAGGCAAACCTCTAGTTCAGGTGATGCATGCCCTTAAAGAAGAGACCCACGCTCGAATCTATGACCCAACTGAAAACATAGAATACAAATCGGTACTTGATGAGCCGATTAGCGCTATTCTCATTCAACGCGACAGCAACATTGAAACACCCGTGGAATACATTGTGGCACCGATGCGTGACCACGAAGATGAAATCGCCGGTATTGTTGTAATTATTCATGATGAGTCCGTACAGCGTTCACTCAATAGACAGTTAACATTCCAGGCAACTCACGATGCTTTAACCGGCCTAATCAACCGCTACGAATTCGAGCACCGACTTAAGAATGTAATCTCATCACAGGCCGCGCACGAGTCAATCAACACGTTGTGTTACATCGATCTGGATCAGTTTAAGTTAGTCAATGATACCTGTGGCCATGCCGCCGGTGACGAGCTACTTAAACAAATCACCTTGTTGCTACAGACTACTTTAGACAGCGTTGGTACATTGGCACGCCTCGGCGGCGATGAATTTGGTTTATTACTGGAAAACACAACCATCAGCGAAGCCAAAGAAATTTCAGGCCGACTACTGGAGGTAATCAAAAACTTCCATTTCACCTGGAACGAAAATACCTTTACATTGGGCGCTAGTATTGGCATCGCCCCCATTCCAAGTAACACAATCTCTTGTGAAGAGATTTTAAGCAATGCTGATTCTGCCTGCTATCTAGCCAAAGAAAGTGGTCGTAACCGCACTCAGGTATTTACTGAAGAAGATGACAAGCTATTAACGCAGCAGCGTGAGATGCACTGGGTTTCTCGCATCAATCACGCATTGGAAGAAAACCGCTTCCAGCTGTATTTCCAGGAAATCATGCCACTTAATAATCAGGAACAATCCTTTATCACCCATGGTGAGATCCTGTTACGCATGATTGATAAAGAAGGCGACATCGTCTCTCCCAGCAACTTCCTGCCCGCTGCAGAACGTTACAACATGATTACCCTGATTGATGAATGGGTGGTAGAAAACTCGATCAAATGGCTGGCATCAAGTAAAGAAAAACTTTTAATCTCGGTTAATCTGTCAGGCATGTCGCTCTCCAGCAGAGACTTCCTGAATTTTGTCGTATCCAAGATAAAACAGTACAAAGTTAACCCCGAACTGTTATGTTTTGAGATAACAGAAACAGCTGCTATCAATAATTTAAGCACCGCTATTCACTTCATGAACATATTGAAGAAATTAGGCTGCTCTTTTGCATTAGATGATTTTGGCAGCGGCCTGTCTTCATTCTCGTACCTGAACAGCCTGCCGGTTGATTACCTGAAGATTGACGGCTCTTTTGTTATGGATATCGATAAAGACCCGATGCATTACGCTATGGTGAAGTCCATCAATGAAGTGGGACAGGTAATGGGCATAAAAACCATCGCTGAATATGCTGCTTCTGAAGGTATTATTCGAAGCTTACGTGATATTGGTGTTGATAACGCACAAGGTTATGCTATTGCCAGACCGATACCACTGGCGTCACTTAACCTGGAAAGCAAACCAGCTTTATCCGTTGTTGCGAATGATCAGCACGCCAACTAACAATCGTTAAGACAGACGAATAAATTCTTTCGCCTGCTCTAGCACAAACGTCTTAAATACTTTAGCTATCGGTGATAAACGTTTACCTTTTCGCTGCATGACATACCAGTGCCGTTGAATAGGAAAATCACAAACATCAAGAATCTGTAACCGCTTAGTTTCCAATTCAAGTTCAAGCGTATGAATCGAAACAATGCCCAAACCCAAGCCAGCCTCAACCGCCTGCTTGATGGCTTCATTACTACTCATCTCGATACCTGTATGAAAACTCACCTCATGCTCAGCAAAAAAACGCTCAATCGCACTCCTTGTTCCCGAACCGGTTTCACGCACCACGAAGTTCTCATGCTCAAAACGTTCGAGCTTCAGCTGCTTCTCTGATGCCAATGGGTGTCTTGGCGAGGCGATCATTACTAATGGATTATCCATAAAAGCTTCTGCCTCAACCTCCACACCTTCTGGCGGTTGCCCCATGATAACCAAATCTGGACGATTCGACTCCAGTTGTTCACGCAGGCTAGCGCGGTTAGTGACATCAAGCGAGATGGTGACATCTTCATATTGCCGTGAAAATGCCGCCAGCAGCCGTGTTGCAAAGTGGCTGGCGGTGGTCGCAACTGATATTGATAAACGGCCAGACTGCACACCTTTAAGCCCATCCAGCACTACTTCAGCCTCATCCAGCATATGACCGATACTTCTACTGTAAGCATAAATCTCCCGCCCGGCAGCGGTCAGGTGCATCTTTTTACCTATCTGCTCAAACAAAGGCAAACCCGCGACCTCCTCTAACTGCTTGATCTGCATAGAAACACCAGGCTGACTCAGGTGTAATTCCTCAGCGGCACGAGTATAACTTAAGTGCCTTGCGGCGGACTCAAATACCTTGAGCTGCCTGAATGTAATGTTTAAAGCCATAAATTTGTTTCCTTAGTACTACAGGGTCGAAACCAATATCAGTGCTCCGCCGGTAACGCTATCGCTTATGCCGGCCTACGGTGAAAGCTGATTTTTTTGTAGGCTGGCATAAGCGATAGCGTTGCCGGCGACAATCATACCATAAGCAAATACTTATTATAACAATCAAAAACATTTAGTGTTAATTATGCTCAATCGGTTCTATAGTATGCGTCCTTGGTCGCGAAAGCCCTGCTTTTTGCATCAACCGAATTTAACTTTTCGATTTAATTATCGGATTTAATTTTCAATAATAATGAGGAGATCTTAATGGATCAGTCAGCACGTTATGCAGA